>JBJDXG010000001.1:0-1854 GCA_051866555.1 bacterium
AGATTTATTTGATCAGGCGAAAAAAGCAGCTCCATGTATTGTTTTTATTGATGAAATAGATGCTGTGGGCAGGCAAAGGGGAGCAGGGCTTGGCGGAGGTCATGATGAAAGAGAACAAACCCTGAATCAGCTTTTAGTTGAGATGGATGGATTTGGCGTGAATGAAGGGATTGTTGTTTTAGCCGGAACTAACCGCCCTGATGTGCTTGATCCTGCTTTACTGCGTCCAGGCCGCTTTGACCGTCAGATTGTGGTTGATAAGCCTGATTTAGCAGGCAGAAGGGCGATCTTAAATGTTCATATTAAGGGCAAACCGTTGGATGAATCGGTCGATCTTGATGTTATAGCCAGAAAGACACCTGGATTTACCGGAGCTGATATGTCAAATTTAGTTAATGAAGCGGCGCTTTTAGCTGCCAGAAGAGGACAGAAGACTATCTCTATGGCGGAATTTGAAGATGCAACTGAAAGAGTTATAGCCGGGCCGGAGAGAAAAAGCAGGTTGATCAGCGATAAGGAAAAGGAGATAGTTGCCTATCATGAGGGCGGTCATGCTTTAGTGGCTAAGATGCTGCAAAATACTGATCCGGTGCATAAGATATCGATTATTCCGCGCGGGGGAGCTTTGGGCTATGTTTTGCAGCTTCCGTTGGAGGATCGTTATTTGGTGACTAAGGCAGAGCTTTTGGATAAGATAACGGTAATGCTTGGCGGGCGGGTTTCTGAGCAGCTGGTGTTTGATGAGATTTCTACCGGAGCGCAGAATGACCTTGAACGGGCGACTGATGCTGCCAGAAAAATGATCTGTGAGTATGGTATGAGTGAAAAATTAGGACCAATGACTTTTGGCAAAAATGAAAGTCAGGTATTTTTAGGGCGCGACTTTAACCGCGGCCGCGAATTTGGTGAAGATGTAGCTCGCATAATTGATTCGGAAATGAAGCTTCTTATTGAAGACTGCTATAAAAAAGCGCAGACTATTTTGAGAGAAAATCGTGATAAGCTGAATATTATTGCGCACAAATTATTAGAACAGGAAACAATAGAAGGAGAAGAACTGGATAAAATATTGGATGCTGCTGTCGATTAAAGGTATCATTTTTGATACCTTTTTTTATTTGCAATGAATTCTTTCGTAAAGTAAGAAGGATTTCCCAGAACTTTGTAGAATAAATTATTGTCTGATGTAATTTTTATAACGCTTAATTTCTTAACAGGAAAGCAGAGTTCTGTATGCGTGGAAAGAGAGGTAGGATGCGATTTTTAAACGATAAAAGAATTATATTTACTCTAATATTATTTATTTCAGCTTTAGCCTATACCTTTACGGCAGAAGCTGCGGAGAAGTATTCGGTTCAGCCGGGAGATACTCTTTGGGGTTTATCCCGTATGTGGGGTGTTAGCGTAGATTCCATTAAAATGCAAAATAACTTAGCCAACGATAATTTAAAATTAGGACAAACCTTAATTAAACCGGATGGCAGTGTTGCTCCGGCTAGAAAAAAGGTTTCCAGAGGCGGATATCGCAGCATAGCTGATATAGCCCGCAATTTTATGGGAGTGCGTTATGTTTATGCGGGAAGAAGTCCGAGCGGATTTGACTGTTCAGGCTTTACCAGTTATGTATATGGACTTAATGGTCTGCGCCTTCCTCATGTGGCAGCCGGACAATATAATATGGGAAGCTCGATAAGCCGAAGTTCTCTTGAATCAGGCGATTTAGTGTTCTTTAATAATGGCGGCGGGATTAGCCATGTAGGAATCTATGTAGGCTCTAATCAGTTTATTCATGCTTCAACCAGCCGGGGAGTAAGAATCGACAGCTTGAATGATTCTTATTGGGGACCTAAATAT
>JBJDXG010000002.1:0-7896 GCA_051866555.1 bacterium
AAGCTGCCTTTTTTATTTCCTCCCGCTTGCCGACCAGTAAAAGAAAGCTTCCGGCGAGCCCAATAAACCACGGCCACATAAACCTTAAACCGCCGGACAGAGCCATAAAGGTCTTTTTCAAAAAAGCCCCTAAAAATCCTGTTGCATCCGAAACAAGAGCAATCCCGCTCAATAATGCCAAAACTAAAAGAAACAAACCCAGCATTAAGCGTTTTTGTTCCTTGATAATTTTTTTCTTTAAACCTGACATCCGGTCACCTCTGTTATCTTTTATTCTACTTCAATTGACCAATTCCTTTTTTGTTGATTATTGACAAAAGGAAAGCTCAGCTTGAATTAATTACTGTATTTCATCCGGCATATTCAGTCTTGCTGCCCTGCAAGCAATTGACTTAACTGAAAAATAAGCTCCCAGAATTGGGAGCTGCAGCAAGCACATTTCATTATTTATCATACCACTTATTTTCTGAGGAAACAACCATACATTTAACATTATTTCTTATAAATAAGATACATTATCAAATTTTTAACCGATAGCATTGATTGATTTATTGATGATTTTAGGCTCACTGTGCCTGCTGCTTTTTTCTAAAGCAGCGGTCAGCATAAAAGCAATGACTATATCCTTGAATATATGAAACTGCTTTTCCCCATCTATCTTTTCCAAGAGATAGGAAACCGTTTCTTCCTTAATCGGAATCAGCTCCTTTTTCCCGCTGCCGTTTAATGAGTTTCGGTAAAGTTTAAACATCCCTGTTATCAGTGTATTAAAAAAAGTATTTTGATCTTTTACCTTTTGAAATTCTTCTACTATATCAGGATCAGAGTAAAAATTACCTCCCAGGGTTCTGCCCAAATTCTTCGCCACATCCAACAATCTAGTTTCCATGACCTACCTCCTATTTTTATTTCTCAAATAATTATTCGCCATGGAAAACTTTAATTCCTTTTTCTGGAATAAAATTATTTTAAGGCCGTATAATATTCCTGCTCATTATGGGACAATACATTGCCGTTTTTATCTATATGATATTTTTGTTCGTTCACCTCTTCCTTGCGGTAAATCGCGACAATTCCTCCGGGCAGCTTTTGGGTAGAAATAACCTGATATTCAGTTTCATCCTGCTGCTTTTTATACCAGGCGAGCTGTTCCTCTAAAGAATTAATCTTCTCCTTATAAAGATTAATTAAATCATTAAAAGCAGCAAGATAATCATTTTCCTTCTGTTCTAAAAAAGAAGCCGTTATGTTATGGCTGCCCAGCCAGCGATAGCTTTTAATTTTGCCCACCGTAGCGATAACTTCTAACAAGCCTCTTTTTTCCAAAGATTTAATACAGCGAAAAACACCGTCTTTCTTTTCTGCAATATCCAGAGCGATTTTAGTAATGCTGACTGTTAAAGCCGTATCGTTAAAACAATGCTGTTCAAAATATTGAATCAATTTTTTCTCCACTTCATTTTTTCTAATTTCATAAGTTCTGGCCATATAAGCTGCCTCCTTAATTTTTATTAAATTATCTATAAAATTAATATTCACATTTAAACTAATTTTATGCATGAATAAAGAAAAAATCAGATAAATCTAAGATTTATCTGATTTATAAATCGTTCTCACCGGATAAGGAATTTCAATGCCTTCCTTACGATATCTGGCAGTCAAAGCTTTAATGAACTCATGCTTTAAAGGAAATTGATTGGTAAATTGACTGGAATGCAAAATAACATTAAAATCAATGCTTGATTCACCAAAGGTATGAAATCTGACTGCCGGTTCATAGGCTGCTAAGGAATTATCTATTTTTTGCATAACCTGCCTGGCAACCTCTAAGGTCACCCTCTCCACCTTCTCCAAATCGCTGTCATAGCTTACCCCTACCGGAATAACTATGGATATTTCCTGCTGCGGCATATTATAATTAGTCAAAATAGCAGAGGATATCTTCTGGTTAGGCACAACTATCACATTGTTGGTAACCGACTGAATAGTGGTAAAACGAAAGGCTATATCGGTAACACACCCCTCTTCCCCTGTACTCAGGCGAATATAATCGCCTAAACGAATCTGACCGGATAAGATCAAATGCAGACCGGCAAAAATATTAGCCATCACCTCCTGCAAACCAAGAGCAACTGCCATACCGCCGACTCCTAAAGCCGTAATAATCGGAGTTATGGAAATGCCATAGGACTGCAAAAGAATCAGACCGCTTAGGATATATACCGATACCTGCACAATACTTGTGAGGAGAGAGGTTTTAGCCCCGCTGCCTTCACTTTTAGCTGTATGCATATCGATAAAGCCAACTGCAATATTGGATATCACCCGAGCTAAAGTAAAAAATATAACCGCTAATAAAATATTAGACAGCAGAGTCTGCAAACGAGGCGTTATATCAAGTGACGTAATGGTCCAGTACAGCCCGACTCCGGAGCACCAGGAAACGGGAACTCCCTTCAGGGCATTGACTAAAATCCCCGGCAGAGTATCCCGGCCGGTATCCAGTTTAGAGTGAATCCGGGTATTAATAAGATGATTAAGCAAGAGACCAACCAGCAAAGCAGCCAGCTGAATGCAGACAGGAAGCCAGAGAATTTCAAACGCCCGCTCCCAGTTAATAAATAAATAATCCAACAAATTTTTTCTCCTTCCGACAAATAATTTTACTTATATTATAACTATTTATTCATTGTCTGGCAAATCAGCTAAAAAGGCAAATAAAAAAAAGGTGCAGACTTAAAATCTGCACCTTTTTTATTTACTTACCCTCAATTATTAATCTGCCGAACTAAATTGCCCAAGATTCCATTAACAAATTTAGCTGACTCGTCGCTGCCGTAAACCTTAGCCAGCTCCACCGCTTCATTGATAGAAACTGCTGACGGAATATCCGGCATATAAAGTATTTCATAAATCGCCAGCCGCAAAAGATTGCGGTCAACTGCTGCCATCCGATCTAATTTCCAATCGGTAGAATACTGCTCGATCAGCTGATCGATTTTTTCCTGATGTTCTCCAGTTCCTTTGACTAAAGAACGGACAAACTCTTTTATCCATGTATTATCCTCTTCCTCCAGCACTGTTTCCAAAGCTAAAGCAGTATCCACCTTGCCTAAATCAATCTGAAATAAAGTTTTTAAAACTAACTCCCTAGCCAGTCTTCTCTTCACCCTTTACCGTCCTTTCTCTTAACGGTTAAACCGTTCAGAAAAAATCTTTTCAATTACTTCACGCCATTTTTTTCTGGTATCAATGCTGGTACCGGCAATATAACCGATGCCAATACAAAAAAGCCAGAAAATAGCTGCCAGCCAGCCATAGCGAATAATCATCCAGCCGATAATAATGCCTAAAAGCACCCCTAAAATCCGGCCTTTACATCTTTTTATAAGAAAGAAAAAATCCTCCATAGAGCTTACACCTCTATTCTACCCTCTTTTTTTCTGTCTGCATTTTTTCAATTGCAATCGTAATCTCCTCCGGTTCAAAACCGAGTATATTTTTTATTCCTGACTGTAAGGTCTGCTGAATTGCTGAAGTCAATTCTATTATATTTTGTTCCGGCATAACAGTTAAACCTAAAGAAATATACAGTCCGTCCTTTTTCACTGCAAAAGCAGGCTTCGCCTCCTTAACTGCCAGGAAGGGCTTTAAAAGCTTATTGATTAAATGCTCAAGCGCAGCAAAAGAAACTGTAACTTTGCCGATTGCCGTCTGCTGAACCGCCAGGGCTTTTCTTTTCGGCTGAACCAAAAGAGCCATGACCAGACAGCGGAAAGCCAGCAGCAGAAAAATGCCGCCTAACACCACAGCTTCCGGCTGAGCCTCAGTGAGAGCTGTGATATAATCTAACCCCTGATAAAAAAAATCCTTTTTCAGCACAGAAAAAGAGCTGCCTAATATGGCTATCCCGGGAACTAAAAGACAGATTCCAGCCAGTAAAAACAGAATGCGGTCTATGTATTTCATTTTTTACCTTCCTTCTCGGTCTAAATAGAAAGCCCCCTGCCGGGGGCTAGGGTTTTAACGGACTCTCGTTTCATCTTCCTTTTCTTCCTGCTGGAAACGCACGCCCTGAATATAGACATTTACCTCCACGACTGTAAGACCAGTCATATTCTCGATGGATTTTTTTACATTAGTCTGAACATTTTCTGCTACCTGGGGTATGTAAGAACCATACTCCATAATCAGATAAAGGTCAACTGCTGCTTCCTTTTCTCCAACCTCTACCTTAACACCCTTGGAAAGATTCTTTTTGCCCAGAATCTCAGCAATGCCGCCGACAATGCCGCCGCTCATTCCGGCAACTCCATCTACCTCGGTTGCAGCTAAGCCGGCGATTACGGCTACCACCTCATTTGCAATTCTTAAAGTGCCCATAGGTCCTTGAGATAATCCTACTATATTTTCCATTAATATGCACCCCCTCTTCATTTTAAGCTATCGGCTCAATTTTTATACCTTAATCATGCCCCATAATTCTGCGCTGAATAAAGTTAGTATAAAATTCTCCTTTGCGGAAGAAAGCATTAGCCAAAACTTTTTTCTGGAAAGGAATCGTAGTCTTAATGCCGGATACATTAAATTCATCAAGAGCTCTCTCCATCCGATGAATAGCTTCCTCTCTGTCCTTGCCCCAAACAATGAGCTTAGCCACCATGGAATCATAAAACGGAGTGATCTTATAGCCCTCGTAAACTGCACTGTCTACCCGAACACCCATTCCTCCCGGAATCCTGTAATCAGAAACAGTTCCCGGACAAGGCATAAAATCACGGTCAGGGTCTTCGGCATTTACCCGGCATTCCATAGACCAGCCGCTGACTTTAATATCATCCTGCGTATAGCCCAGCTCTTCTCCGGCAGCAAGCCTTATCTGCTCCTTAATCAGGTCAATGCCGGTCACCGCTTCGGAAACCGGATGCTCTACCTGGATTCTGGTATTCATTTCTATGAAATAGAAATTTAGGTATTTATCTAAAAGAAATTCAATCGTTCCGGCAGTCACGTATTTAGCCGCTTTAGTAGCCAACACTGCTGCCTGTCCCATTTTTTCCCGCAGCTCCGGTGAAAGAGCCGGGGACGGAGATTCTTCTATCACCTTTTGATGTCTTCTTTGAATAGAACAGTCCCGTTCTCCTAAATGGACTACATTGCCGAATTTATCGGCTAAGATCTGGAACTCAATATGTCTTGGCTCTTCGATATATTTTTCAATATAAACATCGCCATTGCCAAAAGCCGCTTCAGCCTCTCTTTTAGCCGCTAAAAGCTCCTTGCCTATTTCCTTTTTGTTCTGCGCTATCCGCATCCCTTTGCCGCCGCCTCCGGCAGAGGCCTTGATCATTACCGGGTAGCCTATTTCTTCAGCTATTTTTAAAGCCTGCTCTTCATTTTCAACCAGACCTTCTACTCCCGGAACTATCGGTACTCCAACCTTCTTTACTGTATCTCTGGCTGTTGCCTTGTCACCCATCAGATCAATGGTGGACGGGCTTGGCCCTATAAAGGTGATCTCATGTGTTTCACAAATCTCGGCAAAATGGGAATTCTCAGCTAAGAATCCATAGCCGGGATGAATAGCATCTACTCCTGATACAAGAGCAGCACTGATGATATTAGGTATATTCAGGTAGCTTTTTGTGCTTTGTGCCGGTCCGATACAATATGCTTCATCTGCTAACTTTACATGAAGAGAATCCTTATCCGCTTCAGAATAAACGGCTACTGTCAGAATGTTCATTTCCTTGCAGGCTCTGATAATTCTCAGTGCGATTTCTCCCCGATTAGCTATCAATATTTTTTTAAACACTTTCTTCACCTCTAGTTCTTCTTATCTAGGCTTTTTCAATTACAAAAAGCGGCTGACCATATTCAACAGCCTGACCATTTTCAGCTAAAATCTCTACTACGCGTCCGTCAACCTCTGCTTCGATTTCATTCATCAGCTTCATAGCTTCGATGATACACAGGGTAGAATCCTTATTAACCATTGAGCCTACCTGAACAAACGGTTCAGCATCAGGGGAAGGTGCAGTATAGAAGGTGCCCACCATAGGAGCTTCTATAACATGGACATTATCCCTTTTTACTTCCGGAGCCGGTGCTGCTTCAGGAGCAGGAGCAGAAGGTGCCGGTGCAGCAGCAACAGGAGCCGGAGCCGCCTCTACTGAACCCGCAGAGCCCTTTCTGATATTGATTTTTACTCCTTCACTTTCCAAGCTCAACTCAGAAATATCTGTTTCATTTAAAATTTTCACTAATTCCTTTATATCTTTTACATTCATTTCTTCATCCTCCTTAATTTCAGAAACTGCCGCAGGCTTAGGTTTTCCCTTACGGCTGAAATATTCTCTGGCAACCTGCGGGAATATGGCATAAGATAAAATATCTTCTTCTGTTTTATTAAACGGCGCTGCCTCCTGTTTTATCTTTTCCCATTCCGGCTTTAATAAATCACCGGGACGGCAGGTTACAGGCTCTTCATCACCGATAGCCATCTGCTTGATTTTAGGGTCTACCGGAGCCGGAGGCTTGCCATATAAGCCGCGGAAATAATTTTTAACCTCATCAGGAATAACTTTATAGCGCTTACCCAGCAAAACATTGAATACCGACTGAGTTCCTACTATCTGGCTGGTCGGAGTAACTAAAGGCGGATAGCCCAGTTCCTCTCTTACTCTTGGGATTTCAGCCAGTACCTCATGGATTCTATGTAAAGCTTTTTGCTGCTCTAACTGTGATACGAGGTTAGAGATCATTCCTCCCGGTACCTGATGTTCAAAAACCCGCATATCTCTGATTCTGGTTACCCCTCTGGAAAAGCCGTACTTATCCCTCAGCTCATCAAAGTAGTTAGCTATCTTAAACAAACTGCCCAGGTCAAGTCCCAATTCATAAGGGGATTCCGAAAGAGCCATAGTAATAGTTTCAATCGGAGGCTGGGAAGCCCCAAAGGCTAACGGAGCAGAAGCTGTATCGATAATATCTACTCCCGCCTCTATCCCTTTCAAATAAGTCATGGTAGCCAAACCGCCTACATAATGGGTGTGCAGCTGAATCGGCAGATCAATTATTTCCTTCAGTCTGGTTATAAGTTCATAAGCACTGAACGGGGTAAGTAACCCGGCCATATCCTTAATGCACAAGGAATCTGCACCCATCTGCTTTAGCTGAACACCTAAATCAAGATAGTATTCTAAGGTCGCCACCGGACTGATAGTATAAACAAACGCAGCCTGCACATGACCGCCTTCCCTTTTAGCAACCTTCATCGCCTGCTCTAAATTGCGCAGATCATTCAGAGCATCAAACATTCTGATAATATCTATCCCATTTTCAATAGACTTGGCAACAAATCTTTCTACCACATCATCAGCATACTGCCGATAACCGACCAGATTCTGACCACGCAAGAGCATCTGTAAAGGAGTCTTGGTGACATGCTTTTTTAATAAGCGCAATCTTTCCCAAGGATCATCATCCAGAAATCTCATACAGACATCAAAAGTTGCCCCTCCCCAGACTTCTAAGGAATGATATCCTATTTCATCTAATTTTTCAGCGATAGGCAGCATTGCATCTGTCGGCATTCTGGTCGCCCATAATGATTGGTGTCCATCTCTTAAAGTTGTATCTGTTACTCGTATTTTCCTTTTCATTCTCTGCCTCCTTAACAAAGACTTGCGTCAATTCCTACTAACTGTTATTTTATTATTATACCAGAAATCAAATGTTTTTCAACTAGACTTGCACATTATTACCACCTGCTGCAAATTGAATCCTGTATTCTTTATTACAAGTGCACCAATCATCTGCACCTCAGACTCCGGCAAAGTTTTAGTCCGCACAACAATATCTATGCATTTGTCACCCATAACCGCCAACGCCTCT
>JBJDXG010000003.1:0-7827 GCA_051866555.1 bacterium
TATGGACGCTAAAATATATGAAAAAATAGACATCAATAAAACAGCCAACACAGTAGCTGACAAAATATACGATAAAGTCAAAGGCTATGCCAGCAAATACAGCTATTAGGAGGGGGACAGATGAAAATTAAATTAGGGGAAGCGGTATCGTTAAACACGCCGGAAAATCTGAAATTTACCCCTGATGACCGAATAGAAAAAATAGAAACAGTAGGCAGCTGCCATATAGAAGACGGCGGCATCATTTCTGGCGGTGAAACAGTAAGCTTCACTGCTGTTTTTTCGCCGGAAAACTGGCGGCTGATCAGGTCTTATTGGGAAAACCGGATAAAAGTTAATTTTACAGATGACCAGGGCAATACCCATATCAATAGACGCGTACTGGTGAAGTCATGGAGCTATAAAGAAATTTTTAATTATTATGAAGCTGAAATTGAGCTTTGGGCAATTTAAGGAGGGAGAGCAATGGCTTATATACATTTATATAAAGGAGCAGTAACGGCCGGCGGGACTGATGGAACCCAGGTGAGTGAGGGAGATAACAGCAATCCTTTATCAATTGGAACATTGAATGTTACTGTTGGAGAAGAAAGTGAACCAGTAAAGGTAGCTTTGCGTTGTGAAAATGGTTATGAAACCCGCAATACTACAACCATAAGCTTAACCGGAAATACTGCTGATAAATGGGCATTAGCACTCGATAACAATGGTGTACCTGGGACTTTTGGCGATTATGGAGCAAGTATCAGTACAACGGATACTATTGGTGCGACAAATTGGATATTTTGGGTTAAAGCTCAAGCTGAAGTAAATGAAAGTCCTACAGATGACGCAAGTGTTAAGATCAATGTAGCGGCTAGCGTTGTTTCAACGAGTTACACGGGTTGATGTAAATGGTACAGATAATAACAGCTCCTGTTAAAGAATTATTTGAAAGCGATAACCTTCTTTTTGCTTTTAGTGGTGCTTGGGAAATTCAATATAATGAAAGTCTAGGACGTAATGTTTATGCGTCGCCTACGATTGGAGATAATCAAAGTGCTTCGGCAATATTGAGTTTCAACTGCGAAAGTAAATGTAATATCAGAATAAAATATAAAGTCAGCTCTGAAGCAAACTATGATAAATTTTATTTTTATCTTGATGGAACAGCAAAGGTTAATGGAATATCAGGATTGGGTAATTGGATAAAGGGATTGTTTGAAGTCGAATCTGGTGAGCATACACTAGAATTTAAATACAGTAAAGATAGTTCACAGTCAAAGAATGAAGATAAAGCCTATATTGCTGAATTAGAAATATTTCCTTTTCCTTATTCAGTTGCATTTGACTCTGATACAATACGCTCTATTGCTTCTTTATTGGAGATTAAAACCGATTTTGATACAGAACGTTGTTTTGATGAAGGAGCTTTTACAGCGAATCTGAGTTTTGACACAAACCGTTCTTTTGATAGCACCCCTATAGAAATAAATTTGTATGATGACACGCAGAGGACTTTTTCAAGCGCTCCTTATGCAATTATATCGTTGCATGACACAAACCGTTCTATTGATCGTTTAAATATACTTAGTTTAGATTATGATATTCATAGAGACTTAATCTTAAATACTACAGCTAAGATTGATACTAAACGCACAAAAACGCAAGGCATACTTAGCGTTATGGTTAATTATGATATTTTGCGAATAATTGCTAAAGACGCAGCAACTATTGCTATAAAAGAATATGAGGTTAATCTTAATGAAAAGCAATTTGCTTATATATTTGAAATACAAAGCTATACTAAGATTGCATTAGGACAGAATTATACGATTAATATTTTAGATTTGGAGCTAAATGCCAATATCGAGAAAGTGCAGATTTACAAAGGGTTATATTCGGTTCAGGCAAGCAATGCCCAGAATGAAGCCGTCAATAATGTTTATAACTTTGCTGATAAAACAGGAACAGCATCAGGCAGGGGGACTATTCCCACTTTGCAGGCTGCTGGGCAAACCATAGGCAAGAATTCAGTAATTCGGATGGAGGAGTACAACACGCCATTTTTAAGCAATGAAGAATACACTTACCTGGAGCTGTTGTCTGAGTTAATTGGCTGGACAGACCGTTTGCCGCAAAGACAGGTGAACGCTTATATGCTTGGCAATACAATCTATATAATTCAGCGGGGGTATGAGCAGTTTACTGTTGAAATACCGGAAACCAAATATGAAGAACCAAGCATAACATTAACCAGAAAGAAATTGCTAGGCCAAGGGGAGACCACCTTGCTGGGAGAAACTAAAGATTCTGATTCCAGCATCTCTTATACTGGTGGGGATAAAGATGGAGATGGCTACAGCTACAACGAAGGAGATTATTTAAACGGAACCTGGTCCTATGGCGGTACCTCAGTAACTTATACCAATGGATTAGTTACTAAAGAAAGGCACAGCACTGATCAGGGAATTGAGACAACGAGTTATTATTATAATCGTTCAGTGCCGCCAGCTAAGCTGATTTATAAAATAACCAGCAACAGTGAGGAAATAAAGGAAACAAGCTATAGCTATTCCGGCGATTATTTAGTTACAGAAAAAGAAATCACCAGAGACAATGAAACCGGTGATGAGAGCATAAGAACAACTCATCATTACCCGCTGGGTTCGGGATTCTGGGCTACTGTAGTTGAAGAGGATGGGAAAACAGTCAGCACCAGCATAGGGCAGGGAGCGAGTTATGAAGAAGCAAGTGCTTATTCTGTAAATCAATATTCCCGAAAGCCGTTTACAATCAGGATAGACAGCCCATTAAATCCGGATCAGGGTGGAAGGCCGTCAATAAAAATACCTAACAGACTTTTAGATTTGGAAGAGACATTTCCAGTCGGAACCCAGACGGCACTTGAAAAAATAAGGAACGATATCTATTGGCTGCATGGCAAAACAGAAGAGGAAGTAACTCTTACCTGTTACATTGACAAAGCGATAACCCATAATCATAAAATCTTATGGCGCGGCAATTGGTACTATTTAAAATCCAATCAAATAACCAGAAACAGCCGCAGATTGAGCCAAAATATAATAATGGTGAGGTGGTATTAATGACGGGAGTAGACAGATTAGCGCAGTATATGGGCCAGGTTCTGGCGGAAAATGCTAATTTAAAACGTCAGAAGCAAATGATGATAGGTTATGTAAACAATAAAGGCGTAAAGATTAATGGCAAGACTTATGCCAGCCATCAGGCTGTAGAAATGAAACTGGTTAATGGCGCTCCGGTTGTTTGTGCTTTCATAGGCAGCGGTAAGAGGGTGGCGGTGCTGGGCCAATGATTTGGGAGACAGTAAAAGCAGTTACTCCAACAGGAGTAAAAACAAAAACAGGTTTTAAGCGGGCTATAGGGAATAAGCGATTTAAAGTGGGCGACAGAGTATTGACTGCCAACGGTTTTGTTATTGGGCATGAACCTTATAGGAATAATACATGCCTAGTATCTGTTGACGAAGATTATATTATAGATTGTAATTATAAAAGTAAAGATGGAAAAAGTTATTATCTTGAATTGAAAGCCATTCCATTAGATTTAAAAAATAACAAGATTAGAACTTTTGCTAACGATGAATTAAAGGTAGCGGATATTTTTGGCTTTGATTTTAACGATTTTGGTAGATATCAGCACCTTTATGGTTATTTTTGTTATAAGAATGAAATCGTTTTTGTTATAAAAGATGGAGAGGAGGTAGTATTCAGGGAACTAAAAAATGGAAAGATCAATACAAAGCTAAGTATTAATATAGGAGATATGGAAGCTTATAATTTAAGGGGCTGGTATAGTGAAAATGGATTACTCCATTGCTATTTTATTACATCAGAAATAAAATACAACAATTATCGTTATACAGATTTTACGGTGTATATTATAAATGATAAGGAATACAGTGTAAAAAATTTTTCTACTTTAACTATATATAATAAAATTCTTGCTAAAAACGGATTTGATACAACTTCTGGCACTGACTATTCTCATCCTTATTTTTATGATACTGATGAAGAATGTTTAATTGTTGGGTTATGTAATTATGTGGCTAGTAAAAATGAAACAGTTTGCATAGCTGGCATAGATGTTAATTTATCAGAAAAATATTATTGTGATTATGTAGTAAAATTACAAGCTAATAACTGTGATGTGATATATAAATCTCAAAAAATTAGACGAGAGCCTTTTTCTGAGGAAAAAATATTGAAAAGCAATGGTTATCCTGATGAAGAAGAATGCAAAAAATTAGCAAGCCAAGAGGACCATGGCCGACCTGCTTCTGAAGTTTGTAACTCCTTAGGGTGGGAGGGTCAAGGATATAATAATTATATTAATAATGTAAATGCCAGGACTATTACGCTTGAAGAAGTTGCTGAAATGCAAAAACATCCTTATTCGCACGGCGGATTAATAGAAAATAGCGAAACATTAAACTGGCGTTATATTTCGGTAAATAATTATTCTGTTGAATGGGGATATAGTCATTCTTTAAGTTATGATTTTATAGGGTATTTTGATTTCTGTCATGACCCATGGGGTGGGAATTATTATAATGTAAAAACACAAGGCAAAAGAAGAGTAAATAGTTTTTCAGCAGATGGTTTTTGGATGTGCAATATAAATAGAGGGGAACTACTATGTGTAGCTAAGAAAGGAGATTTTTTAGTACATTATGCTAATTATGATGTTAGTGGTGGGTATAACAGTAGTTATAGTATTTCGGCCTGCATAAATTACTTAAAATCTAAACTTGATCCTTTTTTGCCTGACAAAAAAATTGCTTATGGGTATGCTTATCAAAACTATAGGTTAGAGGTTGGAGCGTATCTAAGAGAAACAGAAGAAATAATTTATAAAGAAGAAAAATTTAAGCTAACTACACTTGTTTGTGGATGGAAAGAGTGGAATGCCTTTCGTGAAAAATTTAAAGTATGCAAAATTATTGATGGACCTGAAAAAGAAATAAAAGAGAATACAGGAAGATTTGTTATGCGTCAGCAATTTAGAGAAAGTTATAAAATTGATTATACTTTTTCTCCATCAATAGATATAGGCTCTTTAAAATATGATAGTGCGAAATATAAGAACTATTTACTGCCAGAATGTGATGAATACGATAATGGTCCATTTTTTTATGACATTTGTAGTAAAAAAAAGAATAATTATTGTTTAAAAAATGGTATAGTGACTAACTTAAACAATAAGAAAAGTTGTCATCTGTCTAGTCAGAATATTGGTTTTTCCACAATAAAAAATATTAAAAAAATTATGGGAGGGAAAGTAAATGAAAATTAATCTAACAGCTAATACTGAGCAGACAGTACCTTTAAACGAAGCAAAATTAATACAGGTTACAAACAACAGCACGGTTCCGGTTTATGCGAAAAACAATGGAACTGTAACTACCGAGGCGGATAAAGACACCTATACTATTCCGCCTGAATCAACGGTCAAACTGGACTTTGGTTATAACAATTGCAGCAGCTTGCACCTGATTAGCCCGCAGGATGCGGAAATATCTATAGTACCAATAAGCAAGTTTAAAGGCATACATCGGGGAACATTGAGTCCCAATACTGAAGCAGAGGTCGATTTTAAAGAAACCCCTGCTTATTTTATTGTGCAAAACCTGTCCCAAGAAGGATTTTTATATTTTGCTATGAATGGCCATGCAGCTGTTGGTGGACCAGGAAGCATAAAGGTTCCGCCTTTTGTAGAAATCAATAATATAAAAGGCTGTAAGACAGTGAGTTTAATCTCTGACAGTGAAACAGAATATCAAGTTATAGGGGTGATATAATGGAGGTAAGAAAATTAAGAGGTAATGCTTCAGTTATTCCTTCCGGCGGCAGTACCAAAACCTACAAACAGAGGGAAAGCGGAATATTTTTTGCTAGTGCTGGATTTGCTGAAGATTTTGACGATAGTTATAGTTTATCGACCAAAAAAGCCGGTACCTACACTCGTAATTCTGAATATCGTTTTGGGGGTAGTGAGCTAAAAAGCTACGTATCCAAGGAAAATATTAATCGTAGAAAAGTATATTGCTTTGGGTATAAAGAAGGTTTTTATAATGGTTCTTATATTGGAGAATTCGTAGTAAAAATAAAACAAGAAGAAGAAATTTATTTAGAGATAAGTGTTGCAAGCTCTTCAACTGGACTAAAATTAAGAAAAAAAACATCTCCAAATTCAAGTTCGGGCGAGACAATAGAGAGCAACGAAAACATATCCCTTAAAGCAGGAATAATAGAAGCCTGTTTTGATTTAGATGAAAAAAAGGTTACTGTTTGGCATAATAATACAGAAGTTTCTTTTGATATTCCTGATAATTTGATTGCTGACGCTGCTTTAATAGATACAGTTTACTGGGGGGATATGTATTCTGATTGTTGGTCTGAGTTGGCTCTTTCCGATAGCCGTATAGGGGACATATGTATAAAGCCTATGTTGACTAACGCTATAGGGGACAGCAACGACTTTTTAGATGATGTTTCAACTTCTCCGATAATCGGAAATTATAGTAGCTCTACATCCATTCAGGCGACTGAAATAAACAGCAAGCAGTTATATAAATTTAGCGTTCCTGCTTTGCCTACCAATGCCCAGATTGATAGCATTTTTACCTCTGTAACAGTTAAGGGGGATGATGTTAATGCTATGTGTGATTTAATTAAGGTGGGCGAAAACGAGTTTGAAGGCGAGGCCGTTGTTGTGCCTGCGACTAATACTGTAAATATAGCAAAGCAGTATATAGTCAATCCAGTAACAGGAGAAGCATGGTTAAAAGAAGATTTAGCAGAGCTGCAAGTAGGCTGCAAAATATTAGGAGTGCCTGAATAATGGAACTATATAATGTCAAAGGGAATTTGCTGTACTGGTTTTTGTCACTGAATAACGTCAGAGGAGCAGTCGTTTATCTCCAGTTAATGCAGTTATACAATATAAGGGGATGCATTGTTTATAGAGAAGCAGAATAAGCTTCTTTTTTTTAATGCCTTATAAGGAGGTGATCAGGGTGGGAAATGAAGATATGGTAAATACCTTACTGCAACAGAATAATCTGCTAATAGAGAGACTTGCGAGAATAGAGACTAAACTAGAGCTGATCGTTGAAGAGCACGCTCCTTGCCGAAACAGAATCAGCAGTCTGGAGGCGGTAACAGCGGAACAATCCAGCTCTCTTAAATCTGCTCATCATAGGATTGACGAGGTTAATAAAAAGATTGACGGTGAGGTGGGGGAAATCAATGGTCGAATCTATAAAATATTGGGGCTATCGACTACTATTGTAGGGATATTCGCCAGTGTTTTAACATGGGCCTTATCAAGGTGAAAGGGGGTGACTTTATGGACAAAATAAAAGCTATTCTAAAGAAAAAAAGGTGGCGGAACTATGGTTTATGGGCGGCTCTGTTTAGTTTGCTTGGCTTGTGGCTGTCTGACTGCGGCGTTCTGGATACCGGTAAGTATCAGCAGTATATAAACGCCTTGCTCAGCCTTTTAACTGCCGCAGGCATTATAAACAATCCAAGCTTAGGTAATGGATATTTTGACGATAAAGGAGAGGATGAATAATGATGATTAAAATAATTGACGTATCAGAACATCAGGGGAAAATTGATTGGAAGAAAGTAAAAGCAGCCGGCATAACAGGGACAATCATCCGGTTAGGCTATGTTACCAGCAAGGGGAATAACCTGGATAAGCAATTCAAAAACAATGTAACAGGAGCTTTAAATGCCGGAGTTAGCATAGGCTTTTATCTTTACTCATATGCCCAAGACCTGAAGAGAGTGCAGCAGG
>JBJDXG010000004.1:0-1804 GCA_051866555.1 bacterium
ATCTTGGGAAAGCATATCATTTTCACCCATTTTCGTCCTCCCCTTCTTCCACTACAGAAGTAACCTGTACTGCCATTCTTTTTCCCATTACTCCCGGTCTAGATTTAAATTTTACCTTAGTGCCAACACGAATATCCATCTCCTGATCTAAAGCAACATGCAGAGGAATGACATCACCGCGCTGCAAACGAAGAACTTCCCCTACGGCTAAAGAAGTATTGGCTAATTCAACTACCAAAGGCACCTTGGTTTTTTCCAGCTTATCCTTTAAAGCAAGCATATTATCGCCGGTTTGTTCTTTTCTGGAACTGGAAAACCAATAATGTGCGCTTAATTTCGGTACTATCGGCTCTAAAACTATATACGGCAAACAAACACTCATCATGCCCTCAAGATTGCCTATAACCATATTAAAGGTAATTAAAGCAACCATATCACTGGCCGGTACGATCTGCACAAACTGCGGATTAGTCTCAATGCTTTTCAGATTAATATTGATATCTCCTACATTCTGCCAAGCCTGTCTCAAACAATCCAGAAGCTTATGCAAAACCTTACCAATGATGATGGTTTCAATATCAGTCAGCACTTCTCTGACTTTTTCCGGCGGCAGACCGGGACCGCCCAGCAAACGATCTATAATAGAAAAAGTAATACTGGTTCCTATTTCAACAATGCCATTCCCGTCTAAAGGCGGCATATCAAAAATAGCTAAAGTAGTAGTTGATGGAATAGATCTGACAAATTCTTCATAAGTAGTCTGTTCAACAGAAACCACATCAATCTGAACCATCATTCTTAATTGTGTTGAAAGTGCTGTTGTTAAATAGCGAGCAAAACTATCATGCAACATCTGCAAAGTTCTAATCTGATCTTTAGAAAATTTATCAGGCCGTTTAAAGTCATAAACCTTAACCTTTTTCGTTTGTTCATCACTTTTCATTTTATCGGCATCTACTTCACCAGTAGAAAGAGCAGAAAGTAAAGCATCTATTTCTGCTTGCGAAAGAACATCAGACAATTTATTTCACCTCACTATTGCATGACAAAATCTGTAAAATAAACCATGAGAATGGTTCCCTTGGTTAAATTCTCATTGCATTTTTTTCTGATTTCTTCCTTCAATTTTAACATACCGTCCGGTTTTTGCATATCTTCTGTTTTTTTAGTGCGCAAAATGGAAATAATTTCATCACGAATCTGTGGTGTTCTCTCCACTACTTCCGCCAAAGTTTCTTCATTAGCAACTTCCAGAGCAACCTTAGCTTTTATATAATGATTAGCCTCTTCATCACATAGATTAACCAGGAATTCATCCTCTAAGGGATGAAGCGGCCCTACTCTATTAGCAACAACCACCTTTGTCTGTCCTGTTTCTGCTTCCCCCAGCATCTTTTTTACTATTAAAAAAGAAATACCTCCGGCAAAAATCGTCGCAACTATGGCAATAGCTATGATCATTATTAAAGGATTTTTCGCTTTTGATTTTTTTTCTTCTGATGTTTTTTCATTTTCATCTGCCAATTGTTATTCCTCCATTCACAAAATATTAAATTTATTAATCAATTCTATCGACCAGTCTTATCTTACTGCGATAAACAATAATTTTCTCTATGATTTCATCAACAGTTTCACAAACTATTAAGCTCTTTCCTGTCGTTAAATTAATATGCGTATCAGGAGTTGCCTCTAAAGTTTCAATCAGCTCTGCATTGATAACTATTTCTTCCTTATTTAGCTTAGTAGCCTTAATCAAAAAACATCTCCCTTTCTTTGGAGAAGGAGATCTAATGGCAGACCTCCT
>JBJDXG010000005.1:0-1803 GCA_051866555.1 bacterium
GGAAAAAAATATTGCTTCTGCTCAAAACAAATTATCAGCTTTAGATCTTCAGCCGAAAAAAGCTATTGCTCAATCAGCGGATAAGACAACGGAAAGCAGGTCTTTCTGGGAAAATGTCAGCAGCCGCCTAACTGTCAGAAAGGAAATTTCTGAGCAGCCTTCCGGCAATATGGGCAGCCAGCAGTTTTTGACTGAAGCAAATTCACCTGATACGCTCTTAAACAGTAAGGATATAAGTTCTGTTAATGAAAGGCTGAATCAGCTCTTTGATTTAACCGACCAGGACAATGTTCTTGACCAGGTAGTAAAAAAAGTGGAGATTGATTTAAAACCGGGACAGACTGAGATGAGAATGCAGCTGAAACCGGAAAATCTGGGTGAAGTACAGATGAAGGTAGTAGTTGAGGATGGAAAATTAAATGCTCATTTTCTGACCAGTACAGCAACTGCGAAAGAGGCTTTGGAGGCCAATGTGCAGCAGCTGAAGCAAAGCCTGCAAGAACAGGGAGTAAGGGTTGAAAAGATTGCCGTTCTCCTCAGCAGCGGTGATTTGCAGTTTAATCAAAAGCAGCAGGATGAAAGTCTGTATCAAAACCAAAAGGTAGCTAAAAATTGGCGTAAGTCAGGAATTGCCGACTATGAAAGCTCAGATGAAGCCGTAGTCAGCAGAGTAACTGATTCCAATCAGATCTTATCTGCCGAACAGGTTGATTATCGGGCTTAGGAAAGGAAGTGTTAAATATGACAGTAGGAACATCGTATGCTCTTAGTACTCTGGGAACTACAAGCAATACTAATAAAAATACCAGCTCTACAAGTAATAGTGATTTGGATAAGGATGCATTTTTAAAGCTGATGATAACTCAGCTGCAGTATCAGGATCCTTTAGACCCTGTGGATGATACAGAATATATTTCTCAATTGGCTCAATTTACTTCTTTAGAGCAGATGAATAACTTAAATACTTCTATGACGAGTATGCTGGATTATATGAAAAATATGAATGTCAGTATGGTGGAAACTCAGGTGCTTAGCTATATCGGCAAGGGAGTAACTGCTGTTGATTCGGAGACCAATACAGCTTTTGCAGGCAGAGTGAGCGGAGTTGCTTTGGTTGATGGTTCTTATCAGTTATTATTAACTGATATTAAAGATTCTTCCGGCAATGATATTCTTGACAGCTCAGGAAATAAAGTGACTGCTAAGAATGTTTCTGTTTCTGATGTTGTCGAAGTAGTTCAATAGCAGGAGAAAAGCAGGATGGGTGAACAAATATTTATACCAAGCTCGCTGCCGGTCTTTTCCGGGACAGCTAAAAAGAGCACCAGCACCAACAAGAAAAGTGTTTCGTTTAAAGATGTTTTACAGCAAAATCTGGCTGATTTTAATGACATTAAGATTTCAGCTCATGCTAAAAAACGGCTGGAGCAGCGTAATATTACTCTGAGTCAGGAAAATATGACTAAGCTGACTGAGGCTGTTAATAAAGCAGAATCTAAGGGAGCCAAGGATACTTTAGTTTTGATGGATCAGATTGCTTTAGTAGTGAACATAAAAAATAAAACTGTGATTACAGCTATGGGACAGGAAAATATGAATGTTTTTACCCAAATAGACAGTGCTGTAATAGTATAGGCTGGACCGCAAGGAAGCCTGATTGCTGCCGAACGACCGAGGCAGTAAAAAAGGAGGATGATAAATCATGATGAGATCACTTTATTCTGGTGTTTCCGGTTTGAAAAATCACCAAACTAAGATGGACGTAGTTGGTAATAATATAGCGAATGTTAATACAACAGGTTT
>JBJDXG010000006.1:0-1796 GCA_051866555.1 bacterium
AAAAAAAGCCATGAAAATACAGTACTGAATATCTCTTTCAGCACTATAAACCTTCATGGCTTCTTGCTAACTATTTCGTTTTTTTTACTTTATCATATCAGTATAATCAATGTCAAGCAATTCCCGACAAAATTCGCCTTAATAATTAAATGTTTTTACCGGATAAACCCAATTGCCGGATAAGTTTAAATTATAATAACGCTGCAGAAGCTCTGCATGTATTTTATCCGGTTCAAGATCAGGAAATAATTCCGGATAAAACCATTTAGCCATATATGATAAACCGATTATATAATGCGGTCCTAACCAGATGTCACTGCCCATAACATATACCTGATTTTTTTTAACTGCTTTTATATTATTCCATCCTGGACGGTCAAGCAACTGCTTCCACTGCTCCTTTAAATTATCTTCACTTATCTGGTAGCCATAATCAGTACTGTTCCCCAAAGCTTTTACCACAAAATCAGGGTCTTTTTCAACTACCCATTCACTGCTGACTGTGGTATAATTGGAATTTAATTCACTCGCTATATTAACACCTCCCGCAGCTTCCACAATTTCCGATAAGCCGCCTTTTACATTAGTGCTGTAAGCAGCATATGACTCTACAAAAACCCTTTTTCTTCTGCTCAAGGGTATTTTGCTCAGGCGTGATTTGATTATCTTTTCATAACCGGATACAAATTCAAGATATTCTCGGACTTCTTTTTCTTTATTAAGAATTTTCCCAAGCAAAATGCTTTCAGATTGAAAATTATCCAGCTTATAAAAATCCATAAGAATAAGCGGAATCCCTGCTTTCTCCAATTGCTTCAACCAATCTAAAGCTAATGAGCTTTTATAAACAAATACTAGATCAGGTTCTAAATTTATTATTTTCTCTAAACTCGGAGTAGAAAAACTGCCTATTTTTTCTTTTTGGTCCAAAGCCGGTGGGAATTTTTTCCCCTTAGTCATTCCCACGATCTTCTCTTCACAGCCTAAAAGTGCTGCCATTTCGCCTGCATAAGCATTAACAGCTACTATCCTTTCAGGAGAATAAGGAATTTGAACTTTGCGTCCGGCAGAATCAATGATTTCTTTCTTCTGTGCATTATCGGCAGAAGAATGATTAAATGAAAGTTTGCAGCCAAAAATTATCATTACACCTATAAAGATTAGTACAGCACATTTTTTCATTTCTTTTATCCTTTCATTCTAAAATAAAGCAAAAAAAATCTTACCAAGCAGGGATTCCCAGTTCCTACTTGATAAGAAAGAGGAGAATATAAAATCATTGTTTAAGCCAAAATTTATTCCTTGATTGAGATGAGGTGTATAAAAATAACCAAAAGGTTATTAATACCATTTAATACTCTGCTCTTTAACTATACTCATTCCGTCACAAAGTAAGACCCCCTTGTCTTACTTTGGACGAAAAAGAGAGAGGAGAATTTATTTACAGCTTAAGATTTCCCACGTCTTATTCTGTAAAAGAGAGAGGAGAATACTAAATAAAAATATAAAAATAGCCATAAAGATTATCTAAATTCATTTAGACTTTTAACCTTCATGGCTATTATTAACAATATTAATTTTTACAATTTTAAACCATTTAATCAACTAAATTACCTTGCGTTATCTTCTTGATAACGTCTTTGCTTTATGTGTTTATAATACACTAGATAAATTATTTTGTCAATAGCTTTTTTAAATTTTTTAAAAATTTTTTATTATCCGGATCTTTGACAGTTGCGCACATATAAAATTTTATAAAAAATCTCTGGAAACCGCTTAAACAGCGGCTTTTTTAA
>JBJDXG010000007.1:0-1793 GCA_051866555.1 bacterium
GCCGTATCAGCGTGACTATCACCCGGATTATGAGGCAGACGGAGGAGTGCCGGCCATTAGAGAAGTAAAATTCAGCCTGCTCAGCCAAAGGGGCTGCTTCGGCGGCTGTGCTTTTTGTGCCATAACGCACCATCAGGGCAGGATGATTCAGGCCAGAAGTGCGGAATCGTTGCTGCGGGAGGCTAAAATTTTGACCGAGCTGCCTGACTTTAAAGGCATTATTCATGATGTCGGCGGCCCGACAGCTAATTTTCGCCATTTGGCCTGTCAAAAGCAGGCAAAGCATGGAGCCTGTGCCGGCAAGGAATGCTTATATCCTAATCCCTGCCCTAATCTGGAAGTCGACCACAGCGAATATTTTGCTTTGTTAAAAAAAATCCGCTCTCTGCCTAAAGTGAAAAAGGTCTTTATTCGTTCCGGCATCCGCTATGATTATTTATTAGAGGATAAAAGATTTTTTAAGTATTTAGAGGAGCTGTGTAAGCACTATGTAAGCGGTCAACTGAAGGTGGCGCCGGAGCATATAGCGCCTAATGCTTTAGCGATGATGCATAAATCAGGCCGCGGGGTTTTTGACCGCTTTCGGGAATGCTATGAGGCGATGAATAAAAAGCTGGGCAAAAAGCAGTATCTGGTTCCTTATTTTATGTCCAGTCATCCGGGCTGTACGCTTAAGGATGCAGTTCTTCTGGCAGAATATATCCGTGATCTGCATTATCAGCCGGAGCAGGTGCAGGACTTTACTCCCACTCCGGGCAGTTTGTCTACCTGTATGTACTATACCGGACTTGACCCTTTGACCGGGAAAAAAGTACACGTGCCGGATGCGGAAGAGAGAACGCTGCAGAGAGCTTTATTGCAGTATAAGCTTCCGGCTAACCGCAAGCTGGTGGAAAGGGCTTTGCAGAAAGCCGGCCGTCAGGATCTGATAGGCTGGGGGCCTAAAGCCCTGTTAAGACCTGTTAAATCTGACCGAACAACAATAAAAACAGTAAGGAGAAAGAAAAGATGAAATGTTTTTTAGCCAGTCTTGGTTGTGCTAAAAATCAAGTTGATGCCGAGGTTATGCTGGGATTTTTGCAGCAGGCAGGCTATACAGTTACCGATAAAGCAGAAGAAGCAGAGGTTATTATCGTCAATACCTGCGGCTTTATCGATCCGGCGAAGGAGGAATCAATAGAAACTATTCTCTCTTTAGCTCAGCAAAAGGAAACAGGCAAATGCCTGGCGCTGATTGTGACCGGCTGTTTAGTGCAGCGCTATCAGAGTGAATTACAGGAAGAAATACCGGAAATAGATGCTTTTGCCGGCACCGGAGATTTTCCTTCTATTGTTTCTCTTGCTGAGGAGGCTCTCTTGGGCAAAAAGCCGGTTCAGGTTGCGGATAAGCCTGATTTTATCTATGATGCAGGTGACCCCAGGAGCTATGTTCCGGGTAAAAGCGTTTACGTTAAAATAGCTGAGGGCTGTGATAACTGCTGCAGCTATTGTGTTATTCCGGCTGTCCGCGGTTCATTCCGCAGCCGGAGCCTGGAATCGGTCTGTGCTGAGGTCGAGTCGCTTCTGGCTAAGGGCTACAGCGAAATAATCCTGATTGCTCAGGATACTACCAGATACGGCGAGGACCTTTACGGACGGCTGATGCTGCCTGAGCTTCTGAGACAACTGTCAGCCCTAGAGGGTGACTTTTGGCTGAGATTATTATACTGTTATCCAACTCGTTTTACGGATGAGCTCTTAGATGTGATTGCTAAAGAAGATAAAATCTGCAATTATATAGAGATGCCATTGCA
>JBJDXG010000008.1:0-1784 GCA_051866555.1 bacterium
TAACCGCCAACGCCTCTTCATAGCCGCGGGCCTTGATCATCTGCTCTATATGTAGCTCTGTTTCCGCCTTTTTCGTCAGCTGATCCAGCCTTTCCACCGCAGTTTTGCGTGATTCGCCGTCAACAGCTCCTTCCCTGATAATGCTGTCCAAAAGCTCTGCCTGTCTGGAGCGCAGGCGCTCTCTTTCCATGCGATAATCGATAAAAAAATCCTTCTTCTGCTTTGTATCCTCTGATTTAACGACCGGCTGCTCCATTTTTTCACTTTCCCTGACTGAACTGGAAAAAGGATAGAAAAAAACAAATAAGCCTAACACCAGCAGTACACTTAGTCCCATCCCCAAGCGCTGCAATTTTTTTCTCTCAAACATTATTATTCCCCCTTCAACTGTACAATTACAACCTTATATTCCGGCAAAGACCAAAAAACAGTAACTGCCCGCAGCAGCTTTTCTTTGATTGCCGAATCTCCGGCTCCCTGGGCAGCAACCACAACTCCTCGTATCTCAGGCGTTATTTCTTCAGCGATCACCGCCTCCTCACCGCTGCCATTTTTCAAACGTACTAAATTTTCTTTATTCCTGGTAGTTACTGTGACTCTTTTCCCTCCCTGCTGATCACTTTCAGTAATCTCCTCCTTTTCCTCTTCCCGGTCATAAGCATATTTTTTCCCGCGTTCCCTGTCCAGACTGACCTGAACCTGCACCCGGCCTGCTCCCTCAACTCGAGATAAGAATTCAGACAGCTCGTTTTCCATTTTTTCTTCTTCCGAGAAAGCAGGCTGGGCGGCCGGAGCTTCTACTTTGACCGGCGTTTCAGGAAGATGAAAGCTGCCAAAGCACATGAACAAGAGCCCGAGGCCCAAAACAGCATAAAGAGGTTTTTGCCCAATAAGATTCTTTAATTTTTCCCCAATATTCATCAAAAATTCCTCCTAATCCATTAAAGCTATCATCACCTGTTCCTTAGACAAATGATAAAAATTGCTTACAGCCTGCTGAACCGTATTGATTAAAACCTGATCCTTATGCTCTGTTGCCTTTCTCTCTTTAAGCCTTACCGGCTCAATATCTGAAAAATGGCTCTTAGTTTTGAGATAAATCAATAATTTTTCAATCCTGCCGTTTTCCTTCAGCTCAGCCTCAGTTTTAACATCAGCCACCCCATTGACCAGCATAGCCAGAGAGCGAACCTGGCGGTCAATATCCTCGGAGCACTGCTCCTGTATCAGCTTTCCGTTGACCTCACGCAATTTTTCACTGTCAGCCTCTATCATCCGGCTGTAATCCTGTCCCGTATTCTGTAAAAGCAAACGCTCAAAGCTGATTTTCTCACTTCTTAAAGCCGTAAAAGGAGCCATAACTGTAACGATAACAAAAATCCCCAAAACGACCTTGACAAATTCCCTCAGCTTGCTTTCCGGCAAAAGCAGCTCTAAAAAGCTCGTTAAAAGAATAGTTGCAATCAAAGTTTTCAGCCAACTATGTAACATTTCTTCACCTACCTTAACATTGCCGCTATGTTACCGGAACCGATAAGAACAGTCAGCAGAATAAAAAACATTAAGGTCACCAAAGCCAAAGCCGCAAAAATCAACACCAGACTGTTGGCAATACCACCCAGACAGTTGACCAGATTTCCGTCACCAATCGGCTGTACTAAGGCGGCTGCCAAACGATAGGTCAGAACCAGGGAAATAATCTTCAAAGCAGGAAACAGACAATAGAGTAAGATCAGGACTATCCCAATTCCGCCTATCGCATTCCTGATAATCAAAGAACAGCC
>JBJDXG010000009.1:0-7712 GCA_051866555.1 bacterium
ATTTGCCCTCTTCAGAAAGATACATGGTCGTAACATCAAACAGCGCCGCTCTTTCTAAAGCGTAGACCGCCGGCTTATTGCTGATAACGACAGCAAATTCCGCATCCCAATTTTCCTTCTTGCAGGCTTCAAGCAGGGCCTGCAGATTGCTGCCGTTGCCGGAAACCAAAACTCCGATTTTTTTCATCAATCTCACCTCTTTTTAGATTACCTTAATCTTATCTTCTCCCGCCTTTATTTCACCAATATGATAAGCCTTTTCGCCTAATAATTCCAATTCACGCATGATATCATCCTTATCCTCAGGAGCAACGACCAAAACCATGCCTATCCCTAAATTAAAGGTCTTCAGCATTTCCTCCCACGGAATATTGCCTTTTTCCTGAATCAGCTTGAAGACAGGCAGTACATCCCAAGAGCCGGATTTTATTTCAGCCTGTACTCCCGCAGGCAGAGCCCGCGGCACATTTTCAATCAGCCCGCCGCCGGTAATATGAGCGAGACCTTTAAGATTATAGCGCTCCAATAAAGCCAGAACAGTTTTTACATAAATTTTAGTCGGAGTGAGGAGCTCTTCACCCAGAGTTTTGCCTAAATCAGCATTGTACTCATCTAAAGACAGCTTAGCAACCTCCAATAAAACCTTGCGCACCAGAGAAAAGCCATTGCTGTGCACACCGGAGGAGGCTATACCGATTAACTGATCACCCGGCTTAATCGTTTGACCGTTAATGATTTTCTTTTTATCGACTACACCTACGGCAAAGCCGGCTACATCGTATTCATCAACCGGATAAAAGCCCGGCATTTCCGCAGTTTCTCCGCCGACCAGAGCAGCACCTGCCTGACGGCAGCCCTCAGCCACTCCCTTAACGATATCGGCTACTTTATCAGGCACCAGTTTGCCTACTGCCAGATAATCCAAAAAGAAAAGCGGCTTAGCACCCTGCACTACGATATCATTAACACACATAGCTACCGCATCGATTCCGATAGTATCGTGCTTGTCCTGCAAAAACGCCAAACGCAGCTTAGTCCCTACACCATCGGTGCCGGATACCAGCACAGGCTCCTCATAAGCCTCCTTGTCCAAAGCAAAAAGTCCGCCAAAGCCTCCGATATCAGCCAATACTCCGGCATTAAAGGTAGATTTTACCGCTGAACGCATTTTCTTCACCGCTTCATAGCCGGCTTCAATATCTACCCCTGCATCTTTATAAGTAATCTGTTCTTTATTCGCCATCTTTCTTTCCCCTCGTCTCTAATACATATTTGTCAACTCCGACCTGTTCCGAACCCTTAATCGGATACTCCCCGTCAAAGCAGGCCAGGCAGAAGGAATCCTTAACCGGAGCAAATATATCCAGGAGATTTTCTTTCGACAAATAGGTTAAGGAATCTGCTCCTATATACTGTCTGATTTGCTCCACAGTAGAAACAGAAGCAATCAATTCTTTGCGAATCGTAGTATCAATGCCGTAATAGCACGGATAAGCAATCGGCGGCGAGGTTATATACATATGAACCTCTTTAGCTCCGGCATTGCGCAGCAAAGTAACTATTCTGCCGCTGGTCGTGCCTCTGACTATTGAATCATCAATTAAGACGATTTTCTTTCCGGCAACGATTTCCCGAATCGGATTCAGCTTCAGCTTCACCGCAAACTCCCTTAATTCCTGCTTAGGCTGGATAAAGGTTCTGCCCACATAGCGATTTTTCATCAAGCCCATATCGTAAGGAATGCCGGAGGCCTCGGAAAAGCCCATAGCCGCTGAAATGCCGGAATCCGGCACCGGAACTACCACATCAGCCTCGATTGGCAGCTGCTTATAAAGCATAGCCCCCATCTTTCTTCTCGCCTCATGGACACTGAAGCCCTCAATCGTACTGTCAGGACGGGCAAAATAAATATACTCAAAAACACATGGCTTAGGCTGAACCTTAACGCTGGAATAATAGCTCCGGCAGCCTTCCTGGTCAATAACCAGAACCTCACCCGGCTCAAGATCCCTTTCATACTCAGCTCCGACAATGTCCAGACCGCATGATTCCGAAGAAAGCACATAGGAGCCGTCAGCCAGCCGGCCGAGACAAAGAGGTCTGAAGCCGTAAGGGTCACGCACTCCAATAAGCTTATCCTTAGTCATGATGCATAAGGAATAAGCTCCTTCCAATTTTTCCATACAGGCCAGAATAGCCTCAGCAATATTCTGTTTATCAGTTTGACGAGTAATTAAATTCAAGATAACTTCACTGTCTATGGAAGTCAGAAAAGCAGTTCCCTGCTTTTCCAGCTCTTTCCGCAGGACATCGGTATTAACCAGATTGCCGTTATGCGTTAAAGCCAGCGGACCGCCCTGATAATAAGCCGCCAGAGGCTGAGCATTGCCGGCCAGACTGGAACCGGTAGTAGAATAACGCACATGACCAACCGATATTTTCCCATTCAGCTTTTTAATATCTTCATTCTTAAAAACATCAGAAACGAGTCCCATGCCCTTATGCATCTGAATATTATAACCGTCGCATAAAGCCATGCCCGCACTTTCCTGACCGCGGTGCTGCAAAGAATATAAACCAAAATAAGTCAATAAAGACAGCTCTTTCTTCTCTTCCCGGCTGTAAATGCCAAATATTCCGCACATTTTGCTTCCTCCCGTTATTGGCTGATTCTTTTCAGGATTTCCTGATAAGCCTCTTCTACATTGCCAAGGTCACGGCGAAAACGGTCTTTGTCCAATTTTTCTCCCGTTTTTTGGTCCCATAAGCGGCAGGTATCAGGAGAAATTTCATCCGCCAGAATAACCTGACCGTGATAACGGCCGAATTCCAGTTTAAAGTCAATCAAATCAGTTCCGGTCTCAGCAAAGAATTTAGTCAAAGCAGCATTGACCTTAGCTGACAGCTCCTTAATAGCCGCCATTTCTGCGTAAGTTGCCCATTTCATGGCTGCAATATGATATTCGTTGACCATCGGGTCGCCCAAATCATCATCCTTATAACAAAACTCCAAAATAGGACAAGCCAGCTCAGTTCCTTCCGGCTGACCAACTCTCTTAGCCAGACTGCCGGCAACCTTATTGCGCACTACTACTTCAATAGGAATGATCTCCACTTTTTTTACTACCAGCTCCCGGTCATTGATCACACTGTGCTGATGAGTCGGCACGCCGATTTTTTCCAGATATTCAAATATAGCTGCTGATATCTTGGCATTATAGATACCCTTATCCTGGATAGTACCCTTTTTCAAGCCGTTAAAAGCAGTCGCCGAATCCTTATATTCCACCCAAACCAAGTCGCTGTCATCTGTTTTGTAGATGATCTTTGCTTTGCCTTCATAAAGCTTTTCGCCCTTTTGCATCTTAATTTCCTCCTATAAATCCAGTCTTTTAAAAATAGTATCAACATTTTTAATATGGTAATTGTAATCAAAGCAGGCTTCTATCTGGTCATTAGTCAGATATTTGGCTATATCCTGGTCATGCAGCACTAATTGTTCAAAATCAGCCTTTTCTTCCCACGCCTTCAGAGCATTTCTCTGTACTAAAGCGTAAGCCTCTTCCCGTTTTATGCCGCCCTTTTCCACCAGCTCCAGCATAATTTTTTGAGAGAAGGTTAATTTGCCGGTAATCTGCATATTGTTCTTCATATTTTCCGGATAAACATTCAAGCCTTCAACAATACCGATAAATTTATTCAGAATATAATCCATGATGATGCAGCTGTCAGGGATGATTACTCTTTCCACAGAAGAATGAGTAATATCACGCTCATGCCATAAAGGCACATTTTCCAAAGCCGCCATAGCATTGCCTCTGACTACTCTGGCCAGACCGCAGACTCTTTCTGAGGTGATAGGATTTCTTTTATGCGGCATAGCAGAAGAACCCTTTTGTCCTTTAGTAAACTGTTCTTCAACCTCCAGAATATCAGTTCTTTGCAGGTTGCGCAGCTCCAGACCAAACTTATCCAGAGAGCTGGCGATTATCGCCAGGGTAGTCATGAATTCAGCATGACGATCCCTTTGCAGAATCTGAGTGGAAACCTCAGCCGGCTTCAAGCCTAAATTGCGGCAGACATATTCCTCAACGAACGGGTCGATATTCGCAAACGTTCCTACTGCTCCGGAAATCTTGCCCACACTGACAATCTCAATAGCTCTTTTCATTCTCTCGATATTTCTGCGGTTTTCCGCTACCCAAAGAGCCATCTTTAAGCCAAAAGTTATAGGCTCGGCATGAATGCCGTGAGTCCGGCCTATCATCAGGGTATATTTATGTTCTTTAGCTTTAGCCGCTAAAACTTCATCTAATTTTACTAAATCAGCTAAAATGATCTCTCCTGCCTGCTTCATCAGCACAGCTAAGGAAGTATCAAGCACGTCGGAAGAGGTCATGCCGTAATGGATATATTTTGAATCCTGTCCTACGTGTTCACCCATGACAGTCAAAAAAGCAATCACATCATGCTTTGTAACTGCTTCTACTTCGTAAATTCTTTCTACCTCAAAGTCAGCCTTTTCCCGAATGTTTTTCGCTGCTTCCTTTGGTATCTTGCCCAACTCAGCCATCGCTTCACAGGCTAAGGTCTCAATCTCCATCCAGGTACGATATTTATTATCATCGTTCCAAATTTTTCCCATTGCCTTAGTGGTGTATCTTTCTATCATTGCTTTCCCTCCATCAAATATTTTCTTGCTTAAATTATCAAAACCCAGACAGGAAGGTTCTTTTTTTAAGTGGAACCTCCCCGTCTGGGCTTTTCTCCCTACGGTGTAGCATGAAAGCTCATGCTTTGCGCCACTCGGACCAGACCCATCAGACGGAACCCTAGGCACACTTCTCTTACTCTTTGCCCCTATGCAAACATAAGAATACCTATAATCAATGTACCCTTTTATGATAGCAGATTAGCACGTATTCTGTCAACTTCGGTCGTTATTTTTTCTCAGCCAGCCAAAAAAGAAAATGTTCGACCTGATAGGACTGAATATGACGTGATTCCATCAGTCCCTTTATCTCTCTGGTAATCAAAACCAGATCCAGATATTCATCATAAACATTTTCAATATCTTCTGCCGGCAGAATCAAATTATGTTCCCGCAAAAGCTTTAAGGCTCTTTTCGCTTTAGGATAAAAAATAGGATAAACCTCCGGCTTTTGAATATTCCAGAAAATACTCAAAAGAAACAGCAGCCTGCCGCTCTGATTTCTCCTGCTTTCATAGTTATCCTTAACAAAATCGACCAGACCTTCTATCCGCCTGAGTTCCAGAAATTTAGGCACAAACAAATGACGGCGCACAAATGCTTCCAGCTGCCCTAAACGGCCGAGCTCGCTGCATACCGTATAAACACTCATAATCATCGGGATAGAGCGTCCGATAGTCCAGCCGGTACTGATTTTTTTTAAATGATCCCGCCAGGTATCAATGGCATAGCGTGCGGCCAGAAATTCATCTAAAAAGGCCAGCACTTCCTTTTTTATCTCCGCTCTCTTTTTCTCTATCTTCTGCACTTCATTCAAATAATTTTCATCATCAAGATACTCATTTATCAAATCAACAATCCGCATAGCCTGACCTCCCTTTGCTTCTTTATTATTTTAGCATATTTTTTCGCTGATACCAACTGTTGATTGCCTTTTGCAGACTGCTTAAACGAGCTTGCAGCTGATATCTGAGAAAGGCTTCTCTTTCGAGCAGCAAACGGTATAATTTTTTTTTCAAATACAAATCCTCCCGGCCTTTTTCAGCCGTCAGCAAAGTGAACTGCCAATACGAGCTTTGCCTTTGATAATATAAGAATCCTGAGCGGCTTAAATAATCAAGACCGATACGCAGGAGATTAAGAGATACGTTAAGACTTACCGCCATCCTTTCTAAAACGAAAAAGCAGCTCCCCTGTTGTTCTTTTGCTTTAAGCATGCCCAAAATCTCGCTTAAAAAACAGACAGCCTGCCAGCTTTTGCTCTCCCTAAATAAAAGATAGACATTTTCCGGCGCAGCCTGTTTTAAAACACGCACCCATTCCTCAGGCGAGGATAAGGGAGTACAGATTACTAAATTATTGGTCTCCCGAAGAGAAAAACGGTCAAAAGAAGGAAAAGCAAGCGGCCTCTTGCCTTCTAAGAGAATCTGCTTGTCCGTAAGAAGAGCCAGCTTCTCCTCCCAATTCTTCTCCTTCCGCCAGTCGAACACTTTTATCATCTGTGTCATGGAAATGCACTGACCTCCACTGCTGCCAAATCAGGAAAGAAATCATCCTCATCCATAAGGTCAACCGCAGCCTTTTTCTGGCAGAACAAACGGTATTCACAGCCGGAGCAGCTCTTATTATTGATCGGCGGAAATTCACCGGCCTGGTTTATCTCAGATAAAATGTCCTTTATTTTTGTCTGGTCAATGAGAAACTGCTGCTCACTGTACGGCAGCTCTATTTTTTTCTCCGGATAATTAGGATTCCAGTAAATCATCGTCACCTGCTCCGGCAAAACTGCCCGGCCAAAAATCTCCCGACTTACCTGAACCGCCAGATAGCGATACAAGCAGGTTTGCCAGGAAGCGAGCAATTTATCCTGCACCAAGGGGTACCGGTTAGTTTTCCAGTCATAGATAAAGACCTTCCCGCCGCGATAAACCAGCAAATCATATTTAGCCGTAAGACAGCTGTCAAATTCATAGGCAAAAACCTGATACTCCGGCCGGCCGTCGGCTGACAGATCAGCAAAGCAGGACTTCAGATTACTGAGCCAGCCATCCAGCTCCCGGTCTCTTACCTCTGACAAGACAATGCCGTTAAAATACCTTTCTGCTTCTAAATGAAATCTGGTTCCCCGCTCTAAAGACTCTCTTTTAGCCTGCGGCAGAGTTTCCTTGCTGTTTAAACGCAGACCTTCCAGACAGCATTTGCAGAATTTCAAGGGACAGCTGCTGTAAAAGGCCAAAGACTGCTGGTTAAAGATAAAATCCTGCACCTTATTCATGTTCTTGCTCCTTCAAATAGTTTTTTATCCACCTTAGATAAAGCGAAGGCTCTGAGCTGCGTCTGGCAATACTGCCGGACAGACAAAGATTCTTTTTCGCTCTGGTAATTCCCACATAAAGCAGCCTGATTCTCTCGGCAATGCTTTCCTCCTTACTACAGCGCATGATTTCCGCCTCACTTTTCTCTGAAGAGGACAGACAGGCTTTAACCAGGGCCTGCGGACTGCGGTATTCCTCCTTCAGATAATACAGCTCGCCCTGACTTACCGCAGCCAGGCTGGAAGGGAAGATCCATTCATCGATATTGGTCAGATAAACGATGTCCCATTCAAGCCCCTTAGCCTTATGATAGGTGCAGACCGTCACCTCTCCGGTCTTGGGCTTATAGCCCTGCCGCTCATAGACGAGATTAGCAAAATAATTAAAATTATTGTTGGCTGTTTTCAGTTCAGCCGCCAGATCCCCCAAACGCCAGTCAGGCTGAAATTTTTTCAGCACCCTGACCTCATAGGCGATTCTCTGGACTATGGCAAAATCCTCTGGGGATAAATTCAGCGACTGACCGATATGGAGGATAAGCTCATCCTCATCCAGCCCCAGCAGGGCTAAAAAGCCCTTTAAACAGTCTATCCCCTCCAGGAGATTAAACCAGACCTCAGAATTCAGCCAGTCGGGACAAAATATCTCCCGTCCTAAAGGGTACAAGAGCTCCTCTAAGTGAATAT
>JBJDXG010000010.1:0-32151 GCA_051866555.1 bacterium
ACAACAGTAAATTTGCTTGCAAAATTACAAACTTGGAGGCATTTACGACGATCAAAGTAAAATAACTTTGCTCCCCACTCTAACAATTGATTACCCTTCTCATGATTATATACGTCCAAAACAATTGGACGCATAGTCGGATCTTGAAAGTTTTCCGGCATTTTTATTCCATATCTATCCACTGTTTGCTTAGTTGCGTATATGATCATATCTCCAACTCCATTCTTCTGCAATACTCATCTTCTAAAGCATATCGCTTTTCTGAATAAGCACCACATAAAATATAAACATTGTCATCTCGTATCGGAATTAAAATCTCCAATTCATTGCAGTCTTCATATCTTACATACAGCATATATCATATCTCTTGTTTTTTGGTAGTACTATATACCATCTGTTTTAAAATAATATCAAGTAGTATATATGACAAATTATTTATTCAACAAAACTACCGTCTCAACGTGGGCTGTCTGGCTGAACATGTCAACTGGCTGAATAAGCTCAGCTTCATATCCAAGCTCGGCTAAACACGCCAAATCACGGGCTAAGCTGCTGGGATTGCAGGAAACATAGACAATCCTGTCAGGCTTCATATCCGCCATAGCCTCCAGCACTATTCTCTCACAGCCTTTACGCGGCGGATCAATTACGATAACCTCCGGCCTTATCCCCTTCTCACTTAGTTCCGGCATTATCACCTCACTCTTGCCCACTCTGAATTCAACATTGCTAATCCCATTCAATTCCGCATTATGCTTGGCATCCTCAATCGCCCGGCTGACAACCTCTATCCCGTAAACCTTCTTTGCCCGCTGAGCCAGCAGCAAAGAAATCGTTCCTATCCCGCAGTAAGCGTCAATCACCGTCTCCTCTCCGGTCAGGGCAGCATATTCCAATACCTTATTATACAGCACCTCTGTCTGCAAACTGTTTACCTGATAAAAAGACTGAGCTGAAATATGAAAAGCAAGTGAACCAATATAATCAGTAATCGTTCCTTTGCCCCACAAAAGCTTAGTCAGTCTGCCCATAATCACATTGCCTTTTTCCCGATTAACATTTAGACAAATGCTCACCAGCTTAGGGCCGGCTGCTTTCACCAGCCTGGCTATGATTTTTTCTTCCTTCGGCAATTTATCTCCATTAGCTATCAAGACCAGCATTAATTCCCCTGTTTTCTCTGCCTGCCGCACCATAATATGCCGTAAAAATCCCCTGCCTGTCCTTTCATCATAAACAGAAATGCCCTCTTCAGCTAAAATATCCTTCGCCTGAAAAGCCAGAACATCCCCGGCTTTATTCTGAATAACACATCTGTCCACTTCCACTACATCATGAGTACCCGGAGCATAAAATCCCATAATCATTCTGCCGTCTTTTTCTCTAACCGGAAACTGAACCTTATTGCGATAATAAAAAGGACGTTCAGAACCAATAGTATCCAAGACCAAATCAGGATTTATCCCGCCGATTCTCTCTATATTATCCCGTACCATTCTGGTTTTTTCCTGTAACTGTACCTCATAAGGCAGATGCTGCCATTGACAGCCGCCGCATTTATAAAACACAGAACATTCAGGCTCTATTCTGAACCTGGACCTTTCCTGCAAATACATCACCTTAGCGCGGGCATAGTTCTTACGCAGTTCCGTAATCTTTACCTCCGCCTTATCACCTGGAGCAGTATCCGCTACAAAAACAGCAAATCCTTTATATCTCCCTATTCCCTCACCGCCAGAAGTAAGGGATTCTATCTCAACTATAATTTTTTCTCCCAATTTCACCGGTAATAAATTTTTTTTCTTACTCATCTTTCACCTCATAAATTAAATAAAAATTGCATAACCAATGAATTTAACTTATAATAAAAACAAAACCAATACGAAAGGAAAAGAACATGGAAACAAAAATCAAAGAAAAAGTGCATTCCCTTTACTGGGAAAAGGATATCAACTGTGCAAGAACTGCATTAATCTGTCTGAGTGAGCTTATACCAGTTAAATTGCAGCCGCAAACCATCAACTCTGCTATCGGTCTGCATGGAGCCGGAGGTTTTCGGGCACAATGCGGTCTGGTTGAAGGCAGCCTGATGTTTATCGCCATCTATTTAAGTGAACAAAATAAAAAAGAAGAAGAAATCGTTAAAGCCTGTTATAATTTTGCCGCACAATTTACTAAGGAATTCAGCTCACTGCGCTGCTTTGACTTACGTCCCAATGGCTTCAGAGCAGACGATCCACCCCATGCCTGTGAAAATCTGACCGTAAAGGCCATTAAATTTACTTACGATTTTCTGCAGCAGCTTATCTAAACAGCGTTCTTTATTCACTGAATCTTCCATCATCCTTGGTATCCGGCAATTTATAAATATTATTTTCAAACCAGCCTGATCTAACGTCAGTCCGCTGGTCAAATTCAAGTACATAAGGCTTAATATCAAGCAAAGGAGTAGCAGAAACAATATCCACATCACTGATAAAGAGAATATTATCCTTAACCGCTTCCAGTCTTACTATCGAAAAGCCTATCCTGTTCGGCCTGCCGGGTGACCTGGTAGCAAATACTCCGTGCATTTCATTATCCAGAAATGGTTTAACTAATAAATCCTTATATTTCGCCAAATGCAAATGATATAAAAGTATTAAATGAGAAAACTGCTCAATATCCTTTAATCCCTGAACAAACTGCGGATAAATCTCAATAGTCCCTTTTTTACCCAAAGCGGCAGTTGTTTGTATAGGTGTTCCTTTAGGCTGGGTAAACGGAGTATAAATAATGCCTATTGGCTGATACTCGATCAAATTAAAAACACTCCTTTAATAATAATATAAAAAGGACAGTTAGAATTAATCTAACCGTCCTTTTTCTTTATCAAGCTTTATTTAAAAGCTAAATCTTTAGTATCACGAGCAATCATTAATTCTTCATTAGTAGGAATTAACAATACCTTAACCTTAGCATCGTCAGTGTTGATTTCTCTTTCTTTACCACGAATATTATTCTTTTCTGCATCAATCTTGATACCCATAAATTCAAGACCTTCACAGATTTTAGCACGCATAGTGATAGAGTTTTCACCCAAACCAGCTGTAAATACGATAGCATCAACACCGCCCATAGCAGCAGTATAAGCACCGATATATTTTCTTACACGATAAGCAAACATATCAAGAGCTACCTGACATCTTTCGTTTCCTTCGTTAGCTGCATTTTCTACATCACGGAAGTCACTGCTGATACCGGTAATTCCTAACATACCGCTCTTCTTGTTCATTACAGTATCCATTTCCTTAGGAGTAAGATTTTCTTTTTCCATAATTGTAGGAACGATTGCCGGGTCAATATCACCGCAGCGAGTACCCATAATCATACCTTCCAATGGAGTAAGACCCATAGAAGTATCGATTACCTTTCCTTCTTTAACAGCAGCCATACTAGCACCGTTGCCCAGATGGCAGGTAATGATATTAGCTTTAGGATTATCCAGCATAGCAGCTGCTCTTTGAGCTACATATTTGTGAGAAGTTCCGTGAGCACCATATCTTCTAATAGCATATTTTTCATAGTATTCATATGGCAGTGCATAAAGGAATGCATGTTTTGGCATTGTTTGATGGAAAGCTGTATCAAATACCGCAACTTGAGGAATACCAGGCATGATTCTTTCACATGCTTCGATACCCATGATATTAGCCGGCATATGTAATGGAGCAAGATCAATACATTTTTTGATTGTCTCCATAACTTCCGGAGTAATCTTAATAGAATCTGCATAGTAAGAACCGGCATTCAGTACACGGTTACCAACTGCTGCAATTTCATCCATGCTTTTCAGCACTCCATGATCAGCATCAACCAAAGCATCCAAAACAAGCTTGATTGCTACATCATGATTAGGGATATCAGTTTCAACCACATATTTGTCCTTACCAGCTGCTTCATGAGTTAACTTTCCGTCAACCCCGATTCTTTCTACCAGACCTTTAGCCAATACTGATTCATCATCCATCTCCATAATTTGATATTTCAGAGAAGAACTCCCGCAGTTTAATACTAATACTTTCATATCTTTTAAATTCCCCTTCCTTATCCTTGTGCTTGTACAGCTGTAATAGCTACTACATTTACAATATCACTTGCACTGCATCCGCGTGACAAGTCATTAACCGGTTTAGCAATACCTTGAAGTACAGGACCAAGAGCTTCTGCTTTACCGATTCTTTGTACCAATTTATATCCAATGTTGCCGGCCTGCAAATCTGGGAATACCAAAACAGTTGCTTTACCAGCTACATTGCTTCCTTTAGCTTTTGAAGCACCTACAGATGGAACGATTGCAGCGTCAGCCTGCAATTCTCCGTCAAGCTGCAAATCAGGAGCTTTTTCTTTAGCGATCTTAGTAGCTTCTACTACTTTATCTACTAATTCATGTTTTGCACTTCCTTTACTGGAGAAAGAAAGCATTGCTACTCTTGGTTCAATACCTGCCAAAGTTTGTGCTGTTTTAGCAGAAGAAATAGCGATTTCAGCTAATTGTTCAGCAGTTGGGTTAGGATTTACCGCACAGTCAGCAAATACCATCAAACCATTTTCTCCGTAAGGAGAGCCTTCCGGAAGAACCATTAAGAAAGCACCGGATACAGTTGACATACCAGGAGCTGTCTTTACGATTTGCAGTGCAGGTCTTAAAACATCACCAGTTGTGCTTAAAGAACCTGCTACTTCACCATCAGCATCTCCGGCCTTCATCATCATAGTGGCAAAATAAAGCACACTTTCTTTAACCAGCTTTTCTGCCTGTTCCATAGTCATGCCTTTTTTCTTGCGCGCTTCATACAAAGCTTCAGCATAAGCAGGTACTTTATCAGAAGTTTGCGGATTAATAAGTGTTGCCTTGCTGATATCTGCTCCTTTTTCAGCAGCTAATTTCTTAATTTCTGCTTCATCGCCCAAAATAATAAGATCAGCAATTCCTTCTTGCAGAATAACACCGGCAGCTTCCACTACTCTTGGGTCATTTCCTTCTGGAAGAACGATTGTCTTCTTATTAGATTTTGCTTTAGCTTTAATTTGATCTAATAAACTCATAAAAAGAGCACCCCCATATTTTTTGTTTTTTTATAAAAAGATTTACCACATTATCTAATTCTCTTTTCCCCTCTCTTTTCCTGCTTTGACAACTATTTTTTTCTTTTTATTTGCTTAACAGCTAGGAAAATCGTTATAAACAGGGAATAGTATAAAAAAAGCTTCTTTTAAGGAGGAAATTATGCGAGTTTTAGGTATTATCGCCGAATATAATCCCTTTCATAACGGTCATCTTTACCACCTAAAAACAAGTTTGCACCAAACAAAAGCTGATTATACAATTGCTGTTATGAGCGGCTCATTTTTACAGCGCGGTGAACCGGCTGTTTTCTCCAAAACAGTCAGAGCTAAAATGGCTGTTGAAGCCGGGGTAGACCTTGTGCTGGAGCTGCCCACAGCCTATGCCGTCCGCAGCGCCCCTGATTTCGCCTTCGGAGGAATAAAAATATTATCTGCCGCTCAAGTTGTAAATTTTCTTTCCTTCGGCAGTGAATCAGGCGACCTTACTGCCTTAAAAAAAGCTGCTGCAATTACGGCCAATGAGCCTACAGCCGTAAGCCGTCTTATCAGACAATATCTGAAGGAAGGCAGTTCATACCCGAAAGCCCAAATGCTGTCCTGGCAGAAGTATGATCCCCCTACAGCTAAGATATTACAAACTCCGAATAATATTCTGGGCATAGAATACTTAAAAGCTTTAGAAAGGCTAAGCAGCAGAATAATCCCCCTTACCTTCAGCCGTTTTAAAAGCAATTACCATGATACAGTCATGCAGGATGACGGCTTTGCCAGCGCCTCTGCCATCAGAGAGTGCTGCTTTACACATAAAAATACCGCAGCCATACTGGAAAACCTCCAGCCCTTTGTCCCTAAAACAGCACTGACAGAAATCAAGCAGGCTTTAGCCGACCATACCGGGCCGGTCAAGCTTGAGGACTTCAGCTCTCCTTTGCTTGCCCTGCTGCAAAGAACTCCGGCTTCAGAGCTGTCATCTTATCCTGATATCACTGAAGGACTGGAAAAAAGGCTTCATCGTTTGGCTAAAGCGGCGGAAAATATCAATGCTTTTCTTGAACAGGCCAAAACAAAGCGCTATACCAGAGTCCGCCTGCAGCGCATTTTAATTTACCTAATGCTGAATTTAACTAAAGAAAAGCTGGACCTGTTTAACCAAGCCGGCGGCCCGCAGTATCTCAGAGTCCTGGCTTTTTCACAGCGCAGTGCCCCCTTATTAAAAGAGCTGAGAAAAAGAGCCAGCCTGCCGGTAATCCAGAAAATAACCAAGGACAGCAAAGGCTTAAATTCTTCGGCTCAGCAAATGCTGGAGCTTGATCTTTTAGCCAGCGATATTTATCGTCTGGGACAGCCTAAAGTAAGCCCAGGAGCAGCTGATTTTCAGCTGCCATACCGTTCTAAAAGCCGCTGAAAATCAGGCAGAGCCTCCTCTGCCGCCTGCCTGCCCCTCTCTACTGCAATATCAGCGAGATTCATAGCAGTCAGCGGAATATCCGCCACATCAGGTCTGATAATAAAATCAGCTTCCCGTTCACGTCCCTTCGCTATTTCCTCCTCCATAATAGTCATCGCCTGCATAATAATTTCTATAATATTCCCCACCCGATTGCTTTCTAAACGGCCGGCCACATCAACCGCCAGCACGATATCAGCACCCATCATTTTAGCCGTTCTTACCGGTGTACGGGCAATAACTCCGCCGTCAATCAAAGGAACACCCTCATATTCCACCGGGGTAAAAATCCCTGGAATAGCAATGCTGGCTCTGACGGCATCAGCAACTAAGCCATCCTGGATAATAACCTCTCTCCCGTCTAAAAGGCTGGTCGCACACACCGCTAACGGCAAATCAAGCTCAGCAAAGGTTTTGCCATGAGTTAAAAGCTTAATCAGCTGGTAAATCTCTTTACCGCTGACCAGACCCTTGCGTGACAGAGTAAAATCTACTATATCCTTCAGCTGAAGCTGTTCCACCAGCTTGCCCATCATATACAGATCACAACCGGCGGCATAACAGGCTCCTATTACACTCCCAATGCTCGTTCCTGCTATTAAATCAACCGGTATCTGATTTTCCTGCAAAACCTGCAAAACTCCAATATGAGCAAAGCCTTTAGCGCCTCCTGAGCCAAGAGCCAGGCCAATTTTAGCTTTTTCCATCTGATCACCCCTTTTCAGGTATATTTACTGCCAACCAGCCGTATAAATGAAAAAAACAGCAAAGGTGGGATTACCCTTGCAACATAAAATATTTTTCAGCTATCAGCTATTAATTCCTTTATTATTCATTTCTATAACCATAGGTATGATTCTGTTCCCCAGTGCTACACTCATAGGAGCATCAACCGGTCTCGAAATTTTTTTCTTTTCTATTCTGCCGGCACTTTTGCCGTTTCTTATCATTTCGGAAATTCTCATGGGACTGGGCGTTGTTCATTTTATCGGAACATTATTAGAGCCTTTAATGCGTCCTCTTTTCCGCATTCCCGGTGTGGGAGCATTTACTCTGGCTATGAGCCTTGCTTCCGGTTACCTGACCGGAGCCATCATTACAGCCCGTCTCAGAAAATACCAGATGTGCACCAGGGTAGAAGCGGAAAGGATAATCGCTATCACCAATGTTTCCAACCCTATTTTTATTCTGGCTTCAGTTGCCGTAGGTATGTTCCACAAGCCGGAAATAGGACTGACCTTAGCTCTGGCGCATTATCTGGCCTGCATTTTAGTCGGTCTCGTCTTTCGCTTTCACGGCTATAAAGAAGAAAGCTCCGAGCCTAAGCCTAAATTAAATAATATCCTGATTCGTTCCTGGCAGGAAATGCAGCAGGCACGATATTCTGACGGCCGTCCTTTAGGACAGCTCATGGGCGAATCAGTGCAGCAGGGCATTAACAGCGTCTTAGTTATCGGCGGTTTTTTAGTCCTATTTTCCGTTATCAGCAATATGCTTAACGTTACCGGCTGTATAAATCTATTATCTCATGCTCTGGCCAAATTATTACCTTTATTTGACGAACATCTTTTCCCCGGCTTTCTCAATGGAATCGTAGAGGTCACCCTGGGCTGCTCCTTAATCAGCAATTCACTGGCCCCGCTGGAGCAAAAAATACTTCTCGTAAGCACAATTATCGCCTGGAGCGGACTTTCGGTTCATGCCCAGGTACTCAGCATTATCGGCCGTACTGACATAAGACTGCTGCCTTACTTTTCAGCCAGAATACTGCATGCTTTTTTCGCTACCGCCTTAAGCTTAATAATGCTCACCCCAGACAACCTGTTCCAGCGGACTATTCCGACCTTAGCTCATCAGCCAAGCCTCACTCAGGCCTGGAATATTTCCCTGCAGCTTTTTCTTAGCGCACTGGGTATTTTACTGCTTCTTAGCCTGATTATCTTCTGTCAGAAAAAAATCAAATTGATTATCTGCAAAACTAAATAAAGCCCGACGGGCTTTATTTTTTACTTTAATTGCTCTCTGGCTTCAGCCAGTACAGATAAAGTGCTCTCTACCGACTGAGCAAGCTCATTGGCTTTTACCTCCAGAGCAGCTAAAATATCATCGGCATAGCGGCGTGCTCCTTCAGTTATTTCCTGAGCTACAGCATTAGCCTGCTTATGTATTTCGTTAGCTTCATCCTGAGCCTTAACGACGATCTCATTTTCCTCTGTCATCTTGCCGGCCAGGCGCTTAGCCTCAGCAATAATTTTTTCAGCCTTTTCCTGCGCTTCAAGCAAAATAGCCTCTCTTTCCTTTTTCAAAGCCTCTCCGGCCCTGATCTCATCAGGAATAGATCTCTCCAAATCATTGATAATATCCAGCATCTCATCCTGATCCAGCATAATCTTATTAATTACAGGCATTTTAGGGCTTTCATTCGCCAGAACGCGCAGCTCCTTTAAAAGAGTCATAATCTCCATTATGCTTCCCCCTAGTCCTTCATATATTTTTTCTTTAAACTAAATTCTACCTCCGGTGGGACTAATCCTTTAACACACCCTCCATAAAATGCAATTTCCTTCACAATACTGGAGCTTAAAAAACAATACTGATTGCTGGTCATCAGAAAAACCGTTTCAACATCTTTATCCAGCTTGCGATTAGCCAAAGCAATCTGAAATTCATATTCAAAATCCGAAACAGCTCTTAAACCTCTGACAATCGCCTGAACCTTTTTCTGTCTGGCATAATCAATCAGCAAGCCGGAAAACGTATCTATTTTCACATTAGGCAAATGACGGGTTACCTGCTCCAGTAAATCCAGCTTTTCCTCATTCGTAAAAAGCGGCTTGTTTTTGCTGGAATTGCGCAATACCGCAACTATCACCTCATCAAACATTTTAGCCGCCCGCTCAATAATATCCATATGACCATTCGTTACCGGGTCAAAGCTTCCAGGATATACTACTTTCAATCTTTTTCCTCCTTCAAATAGAACGCTAGAGCTGTATCTCCATAAGCAGCAACCCGCTGTTTATAAAAAATTCCCACTCTGTCCGGCAAATTATTCTTTCTCTGATGCTCAACTATAACCATTCCTCCAGCGGCCAAAAGATCATTATCCTCCAGGCCTGAGAGCACCTCCTCTTCCTTCCCGTCACGATAAGGCGGGTCCAAAAAAATCAAATCAAACTGCTCCCTTTTGCTGCCTAAAAAAAGCAAGGCCCCGGCAACCTCCCGGCCTAAAACCACTGCTTGAGACGCCAAGCCCAAATCAGCTAAATTCCTCTCAATAACCTTTAGAGCAGCCTTGTCCTCCTCTACTAAAACAGCTTGTCCTGCCCCGCGGCTTAAAGCTTCAATCGCTATACTGCCTGTTCCGGAATACAGATCAAGAAAACGGCTGTTATAGATCCTGTTTTGCAGGATATTAAACAATGCTTCTTTAACTCTGTCAGCTGTCGGTCTGGTCTTATCACCTTTAACCGACCTAAGCCTTCTGCCGCGATGTGTTCCCGCAATTACCCGCAAATACTTCACCCCAATTTTATTTTTATTACATGCATAAAACAAAGCATTCTGTCCATAATAATAATATGCTGCAAAAAATATCGCAACAATTATAATCTATATTCAGCACTAATCACAGTAAGATAAGTTAGCCTCCCCCCAATAAGCTCTTTCTCTAGTTTCTCCTCTCCCCCAGGCAGCAGATAACACTATCTGCTGCCTTTTTTAACTCATCATAGCCCTCTAAAAGAGGCGCTTCAGCCAGCAAAGCAAGAGCCTCATTTCGTGCCGCCTGCAATATTTTTTCATCTAAAGCGAGATTGGCTATGCGAAACTGCCAAAAGCCATGCTGCTTTACCCCTAAAAATTCTCCCGGCCCTCTGAGCTGCAAGTCCTTTTCAGCAATTTTAAAGCCGTCACTGGTTTCAGTCATAACCTTAAGGCGCTGGCTGTCCTTTTCATGCAGCAAAAAGCAGTAAGACTGCTCCTTGCCGCGTCCTACCCGTCCTCTGAGCTGGTGAAGCTGGGACAAGCCAAACCTCTCACTGTTCTCAATAACCATAACCGTAGCATTAGGCACATCAATTCCCACTTCTATTACCGTGGTTGAAACTAAGATCTGTAATTTTCCCGCCTTAAACAGCTGCATAACTGCCTCTTTTTCTTTGGCCTTCATTCTGCCATGCAGCAAACCCACTGAAAAATCGGAAAAAACCTCTTCCTGCAGTACAGCTGCTAAATCAATGGCCGCCTGCAAAGAAAGCTTTTCTGATTCTTCAACTAAGGGACAGACAAAATATACCTGTCTGCCTTCCCGGACCTTACGGCGTATAAAATCATATACCTTAGCCCGGTAAGCATTTTCCAGACTTTTAGTTACTATCTCCTGCCTTCCCGGAGGCAGCTCATCTAAAACAGAAACCTCCAGGTCGCCGTAAACGGTTAAAGAAAGCGTTCTGGGAATAGGAGTAGCGGTCATGATTAAAATATCGGGATTTAAGCCCTTATCTGCCAAAGCAGCACGCTGCAGAACACCAAAGCGATGCTGCTCGTCAATCACTGCAAAGGCTAAATTTTTAAACATCACCTTATCCTGAATTAACGCATGAGTCCCGATAATCAGCTGTACCTGGCCTGATTTAATCAATTCCAACGACTGCTCCTTCTGCTTCTTCGTTAAATTGCCGGTTAAAAGAACAGTTTCAATCCCCAAAGGCTGAAAAAGCAGGCTTAGATTTTTAAAATGCTGCTCTGCCAGCACCTCAGTAGGGGCCATTAAAGCAGCCTGTAGGCCTGATTCAAGCGCAAACGCCAAAGTAAAAGCAGCTGTTATAGTTTTGCCCGAACCTACATCACCCTGCAAAAGACGATTCATCGGATAATTGCGCCGCAAATCAGCTTTTATTTCCCGAATAACCCTTTGCTGAGCCTTAGTCAGACTAAAAGGCAGACTGTTTTTTAATTCAGAGGTCAGAGTATCATTAAAAAGATAATTCCAGCTTCTCTTTTTCTGAGCATAAATCTGTTTTGTACTTAAAATGCCTAATTGAAATAAAAATAATTCATCAAAGGCCAGCCTTTTTCTGGCTCTCTCCTTAACAAGCAGACTGCCGGGAAAATGAATATCCTTTAAAGCCTCATAAAACCCGGGAAGATGATATTTCTGCCGGATAAAATCGGGCAGATAATCGGTAAAATCCCAGTTTTTGTCCTGCAAAACATTAGCTGTAATCTTACGCCAAAAATTCTGAGATAAGCCCTCACTGCTGGGGTAAACCGGCAGAACAGGACAAAATTTATTTTCTGTCCAGCGTTCTATTTCTGCATTTTTAACGGTAATTCTGCCGGAAAACAATTCAGCCTTACCGTAAATCAAAAGCTTCTCGCCAAGGGAATAGGACTTCAGAACATACGGCGACTGAAAAAAAACTAAATCAGCCGTCCCGGAGCCGTCAGAAACGGTAAGCAGAGCAACAGCTTTCCCCTTTCTGCTGGTTTTTACGGTTTTTTTAGCTTTTACCCTGGCTAAAAAAGCCTCTTCCTCCAAAAAGCCTAATTCAGCTATTTTTTTTAACTGTCTGCGGTCATGATAGGCTCTCGGCACATGATAGAGCAAATCTCTCACCGTATGCAGTCCAAGGCGCTGTAAGTCTCTCAAGCGAACCGGCCCTACGCCTTTAACGTGCTGCAAGCCTTTTTCTAATGAATCCATCAAATAAACTCCCCTAAAGCTTAGAACTGCCAATTACAGTTAATGCCAGCATAATAATTTTATATTTATTACGCTATGTTTATAATAACAAAAAGATATTGTTAATTCAAGCAATTTATACTTGCTACAATTTAGTATTTATGCTAAAATAGATTTGTTATGGGATACAGGTACCGAAGGAGGTGGAAGTATAATGGCTAGAGAATGTATTGTTTGTAATAAAAAGACAACTACTGGTTTTAATGTGAGTCACTCTCATGTAAAAACTAAAAGAAGATGGCTTCCAAATTTGCAAAGGGTTAAAGCAGTTATCAACGGAGAAACCCGTCGCGTATACATCTGCACTAAATGTTTAAAAGCTGGCAAAATTCAAAGAGCATAATTTTAAAAAGGACTTTAGATTTTCGCTTTCTAAAAGTCCTTTTTTTATTGCCCTTGTATTCTTCCTTAATAGCTGGCTTCTACCCGGTATATTTTCTTTCCCTGCCGACTAAAGCGGGTTTCATACTCTGTCATTATGTTATCAGCGGCAAACTCACTGTTATGCAGATCAAAAGTAATATTTTTCAGCTTAAAATCCTCCTCTGCCAGCTGATTTAAAGAAAATTCAAACAGAGCCTCATTATCAGTCTTAAAAAATATTTCTCCGCCCGGTTTTAAAAATTTTTTATACATTTTAAGCTTTCTTACAGAGGTTAAACGTTTCCTCGCTTTTCCCTTAGCAGGCCAGGGGTCAGAAAAATTCAAATAAATCCTTTCCACTGTATTTTCTGCTAAAAGAAAGTGCAGATTAGTAATATCCAAAATTAAAAATCTTAAATTATCCAGAGGCGCTTCTTTTATTTTAAGCAATGCTTTATAAACCACAGAAGTAAACTGGTCAATCCCCAAATAATTTATCCCAGGATTACGGGCAGCCAAAGTAGTGATAAATAATCCCCGTCCCATTCCCAATTCTAAGTGCAGAGGCTGCTCCTTGGGAAAAAAGCCGTCCAGCGTAAATTTTTTATCCTTTAAGGCAAAATAGTCCAGTGTACGCACCAATTCAGGATAGCTGTCAACTACCGGCTGGGCTTCAGGTATATTTCTTAAACGCATATACTTCATCCTTTCGCAAAATAGTAAAAAGAGTTATAATATCAACAGTTAAATAAAGAAAAGAGGGATCTTATGAATCAAATTTTAGAACGTTTTCTTCGTTATGTGCAGCATGATACAGCTTCTAATGAAGAAAATAAGCATTGTCCCAGCAATCCAAGTGAAAGAGATTTCGCCCTGACAATTGCCGGAGAACTGAAAGAGCTTGGTTTAACAGACGTTACAGTCGATCAGAATGGTTATCTTTTTGCAACGATTCCGGCTAATACCAGCAAAAAATTACCGGTAATCGGTTTTATAGCCCATTTAGATACGAGTCCTGACTGCTCAGGACAAGTAAAACCGCAGATCATCAGAAACTACCAGGGAGGAAATATTTGCTTAAATGAAAAAGAAAACATTATCTTAAGTCCGAAAGAATTTCCTGAGCTCCTGGACTACTTAGGAGATGATTTAGTTACTACAGACGGCACCTCCCTGTTAGGAGCAGATGATAAAGCGGGCATTACTGCCATTGTTTCAGCCGCTGAGGTTTTAATGCACACTCCCTTCAGTCATGGAACGATTAAAATTGCTCTGACTCCTGACGAAGAAATAGGCCGCGGAGCTGATTTATTCGATGTCGCATCCTTTGGAGCCGACTTTGCCTACACAGTTGACGGCGGTTCTGTCGGAGAACTGGAATATGAAAACTTCAACGCTGCCAAGGCTGTAATTACTGTAAACGGCATTAATGTCCATCCCGGCTATGCTAAAAATAAAATGAAAAATGCTGCCTTGATTGCAGCTGAATTTATCAACGAATTTCCCAAGGCAGAAACGCCTGAACGAACAGAAAATTATGAGGGCTTCTATCACCTTATTTCTCTTAATGGTGAGGTGGAAAAAGCAGTCATGCATTATCTGATCCGTGATTTTCAAACCGACGGCTTTGCTGAACGAAAAAAATTCGTGCAAAATCTGGTGAACAAGTTTCAGCAAAGGTATGGGCAGAATACAATTCATCTGGAGCTTACGGATTCTTACTATAATATGAAAGAAAAGCTTCAGGGCTTAGAGCATATAATCAAAACAGCAGCCGAGGCCATGGAACAATGCGGAGTTGAACCTAAGATTCAGCCGATCCGCGGCGGTACAGACGGAGCCAGATTATCCTTTATGGGACTTCCTACTCCTAATATCTTTACCGGAGGCCATAATTTTCATGGCCGCTATGAATTTCTCCCTTTACAGTCGTTAAAAAAATCAACTGAAGTCATTTTAAAAATAATTGAGCTCTATGGCGCAAAAGCCCCTCAGGATTAATCCAAAGGGGCTTTTGCCATCCAGTCTGCAATACCCTTTACACATTCATCCAAATCAGCAGTATTTACCACTAAATCATACTTATACTCCCGCTGCTTATGCCGATATAAAGGGTCATAATAATCATTAATCAAAATATAAGCTATTTCCTGATATTTATCCTCCCGCAATAGCTGCTGCAATAATTTAATCTTCTTTTCTCCTAAATTGACCTTCAGTCTGCTCAGCAGCTCAAGGACTTCATCCTTGCTTTTCGGGGTCTTGATATATTCCTTCACCAATCTGGCAGCCCTTAATTCAAGAGGAGCTTCAACTAAAATATGCAGTCCGTTCTGCATACTTTCATACAGCTCTCCCGCAAGACAGACATGACCGATTTTTCGGCTTTCCGCTTCAATAAAAACAAAATCACTTTTTCGGTCAAGCAGCTGATGATAGATTATACTTTCAAAAGTCTTCTGACTGTTTTGCCGCCCAAGACCAAGCGAACCAAATATAGAGCCGCGATGGTTGGCTGCCCCTTCCAAATCCAGAATATTAAAGCCCTTTTCCGCTAATTTATATAACAGCTCTGTTTTACCGGTGCCTGTATAGCCATGCAGCACCAGATATTTTATTTTTTTATGCAGCTTCGGCAGCTGAGAGCAAACCGTTTGACGATAAGCCTTATAGCCTCCTTCCAGCTGCCAGAGAGGAATATTTAAGGCATTAAACAAGGCACATAATGAGCCGCTGCGCATTCCGCCGCGGGCACAGAAAACAACCAGCTTCTTTTTTAATTTACGGTATTCCTGAATTTTATCATAAAGAGAAATGAGATTCCTGCCGACCAAGTCTATGCCTATCCGTTTAGCCTTTTCCTTGCTTTCCTGAGTATAAACAGTGCCGATCAATTTTCTTTCTGCATCAGAAAACAAAGGCAGGCTGACAGCTCCCGGAATCGTGCTGTCCTGATATTCTCCCGGACTTCTGACATCTAACAGCAGGCATTTGTCATCTATATCCTGATAAGCAATCGTTCTTAACATTTTATCCGCCGCAAAGCTCTGTTTATCTCATTAAGATAAAAATATTCCGGTTCAAATCTGCGTCCTCCGGTATCCTTTTCCGCCCAGGCCAGAGCCTCTAAAAATTCAGGATGATTAGGATTCTTGATTACCTTTAAAAATTCAGCATAGCCTTTCATGCCTCCAATCTCCTCCGGCGGACGGTTTCTGGCTCCGGCCAGGCAAACCGGTTCCGGCAGGTAATCCAGAAAAACCTTTTCTAAAATAATTTCATGCTGCCATTTATTCTGAAAATCATAAAGATATAACAAAACCTTTTCCGTATTAAAAAAAGTACTGATCCTTTCCCGCGATAATTTCTGCCCATTAAAAGAATAATCTGCTCTGTTCTGCCAGCCGAAGGCTGCCTGGATTATCTTATGCAGCTTGTTGAACGTAATGCCTGCGGGAACGAGCAGCCTGCGCCAAATAGCCGGTTTACACCCTTTCAGGGTAATGATAAACTGATAAACCTCTCTTTTAGTCTCTGCAAAAGCAGAGCTGTTTTCCAGATTAGTATTGGCAATATACTGCTCCAGGCTTCTTTTTAAGCTCGCTTCATCCGTTTCATCGAGCAAGCCCTCAGCTTTAGCCTCGGAAAACAACTTTTTGCCAAGGTCCCAATCATTTTCTGAGTTAGCAATCCGCAGCATTTCAGGCGCAATCTTATGCAGTCGCTTAATTAAAACAGGTGCTTTAGGCAAATACTCCTTTTCAGCCAGAAAACTAAAAAAAGCAGTAAGCACCGGTTCAATACTGACAAAAAATCTCTCATCCGCCAAAACCTTTCTCGGCAGTACATCACAGCAGATGCCCTCCAGAGCCTTAGCCGTCCATTTCAGCGGAGAAAGGAGATAATAGCTGTACATCAGCTCAGTAAAAATTGAAATGGCAGAAGAAGTTTCTTTTTTAGCTGCCAAACTTAGATTTTGATAAGCAAAAGTACCTTTAAATTCATCAATCCAGGAATTAACCTGAGCTTTGCAGGCTCTTAATTCCTCATCAGAAAACTCTTTCATCTTATTCTCCCTTCGAATCTGTTAGCGGAAAAAGAATTCTCAAAGCAGTCACATCCTTAAGCGTATCAAAGGTCAAACCGGTAATCGTCGGCATAGGCTGCCAGTCTCCTCCGTTTATCTGCACATCAACCAGGTAGTTGTTCCGCCAGCTGTCCTTGTTATAAACCGGCTGAATATAATGTCCGAATAAAGGTTCTTTGCCTTCAATCAAGTCCTTAGTTAGATAAGAAGAAACTACCAGCCATTGAGCACCTACCGTATACCCCAGCTTAGACGCATGGTAGCTGGGTACAATCTGAAAACCGCCTATTTCTCCCTCCGGCGAAGTGGAAATACAGATTACTCCGGGATGATTGGCTCTGATTCTGCCTATATCAGCATAGTGCGTTCCGCCAAATCTTCCCGTTCCTTGAACCGGCTGCTCTACCACCGCAATCTGGGTAACCTGGCCATTCAGTTCCTTCAGCAGCACCCGGCCGTCCTTTTTATTTTCAATAATGATCTGGGCTGCTCTTTTTTCCGGTCTTTCCACCACAATAGTCAGCACATCACCTGACCTCGGCTGATAATCATGAGGCAAAGGTTCAGCACCTAAATAAATTAAATTGCCGACAAACGGAGACTGCCCGCCGCCGAAAATTCCTGTTCCTGCCGGAATATCAGTAAATATTGAAGAATTATCAGAAAAGTAAGAATCAGGCCGCAGCAAAGGACTGCTCATTTCCTGAGGCAAAATGCTGAATAGAACCGGATTATCTCCTTCCTGTCTTATCTTCACATGAATTGCATTAACCGCAGTTGCCACAACAGCACCAGGTTCACCGTAAGCACTGGCAGCAAATCCGGCATTGCTTACCCCTAAAGCATTTTTTACGACTCGGCCGATAGTTTGCCACTCACTTCCCTGATTATAGCTTATTTTAATCTCGCCGTCAGGCTGATTAGCTATCTGAATCCGATATAACTCCTTAGCCAGGGCTAAAGAAGCAAAGCTGAAAATAAACAAAAAGCTCAAACAAAGAATAAATATCTTTTTTTTCATATCCTGCCCTCCCTTATTAGTTTTCGTAATATTATATCATAAAACCTATGGCCTGCCAAATTCAAACTTGATCCTCTCTCCATCTATAATCAGAGAAGCCGAAAATGGTTTTCCCTGTTTGCTCACAAAATCACTGAAAGGCCCAACCCTTTTAGCCTGTAAAAGCGTCTTCATCTCCTCCAGATTTAATTCCCGCCCGCAGATCCTTTTCCAAAGCTTAAACCGGCAGCCTGACTTATAGCCGGTGCAGGACCAATTATTGTCAAATTCTCTCAACGGCTTGCCGCAAACGGGACAAAACAATTCTGCATTAACGGCAAAGTCAAAAACTACCTTTCCCTCTCTGACTACTAATTTACTGTCAAATTTCTTCCCGCTTTTAGCTTTAAAGCCCTTTAACAGCTGAGTTTCCTTTTTTTCCAGCAAAAGCTTCACCTGTTTTTGACTGATCTTTTTTCCGGCAATAACCTTGCTGACTGCAAAAGAACAGCTCCCGTTCCGATACCCAAGACAAGCCCAGTGATTAGGAAACTCCTTGACTTTATTGCCGCAAAAGCAGCGCAGCTCTCCCTTTTCCAGCTCCTCCTCCACTACCGAGGAAGGACTATTCTTTACCTTATCTATTAATTGGCAGGTCAGTTCCTTGATTTCTAATCTGAACTGCTCCGGCGAAAAGTCTTTTTTGTAAACATCATTGATCTTTTTCTCCCACTCGCCTGTCAATTCAGGAGAAGCCAACACCTCAACCCCTATTCCTTCCACTAAATTGATCAGCTGAATACCCTTTTTCGTCGGCATTAATGATTTGCCCTTAGCTGCAATATAACCAATCCGTTTAAGCCTTTCAATAATGCTCGCTCTGGTTGCCGGTGTGCCTAAGCCATGCTCTTTTAATAAATCCAGCATATACTGACTTAGCTTTTCCTCATTCTTCAGCCTCGGTCTTTCCATACTGCCCAAGAGACTGGCTTCTGTATAAGGCTTAGGAGCGCTTGTCATTTTTTCAGCAATAGAGCCTTTGCCTGCCGTAACCTCTGTCCCCGGTTTTAAATTCAGCAGCAGCGGTGAAATAGCTTCTAATTTTTTGCTGCCCTCTATTTCCCGCCAGCCCTTTTCAGCCAATACCTTAATATTAGTTTTAAAGCTCTCCCCTGCAACCTCAGTCAGCAGTGATAATTCACGATAAACCGCTGCCGGATAAAACTGAGCTAAAAAGCGGCGGATAATCAGCTGATAAATTTTTTCCTCTCTGACTGCTAAGCGAGAGGCCGGTCTCTCTTTAGTCGGTATAACAGCATGATGATCGTTTACTTTTTTATCGTTCACCGCTCTGTGCGCTTTATCTATGCTTAAAGGCAGCTTCCCGCTGTAATAGCTGTGCAGATTAGCCGCAATTTCCGGCAGCTTAGGCAACAAATCCCGGGTCAAATAGCGGCTGTCAGTTCTCGGATAGCTGATCAATTTAGCCTCATATAAATTTTGAGCTGCATCCAGAGTTTCCTGAGCCGTATAACCAAAAAGCCTGTTGGCTTCACGCTGCAAGGTCGTCAAATCATAAGGCAGCGGCGGATTTTCCCGGCTTTCTTTGTCCTCAGCTTTTCTTATCCTACCTTTCTTGCCTTCTGTTTTAGCTAAAATCTGCTCGGCAGCCTCCCGCTTTACGAAACGGTCTGTTTTGCCGCTGCACCATTTTCCTTTATATCCTTCCTGAAAATTCAGCTCTAATTCCCAAAAGGGCTCCGACTGAAAATTGTCTATCTCCTGCTGCCGCTGGACTAACAGCTTCAAGACCGGAGTCTGCACCCTGCCTATGCTTAGCTTGGAATGATACTTAATGGAAAAAGCCCGGCTTAAATTAATGCCTATCAGGTAATCACCTTCTGCCCTGCAGCACGCTGCCTGATATAAGGAATCATATTCACTGTCAGGCTTTAAAGCAGCAAAGCCGGTCAGAACAGCCTCCTTAGTCAAGGAGCTTATCCATAATCTTTTCGCCGGCAAAGCTATTTTTAAATAATCAAGAATAAATCTGGCAATCAATTGCCCCTCCCGTCCTGCATCAGTCGCAATGATGAGACCGGAGGATTTTTGCGCCAGGGAATTTAAAATTTTCAGCTGAGCCTCTGTCTTAGCTAAGGCAGTTAATTTGAATTTTTCAGGAATAAACGGCAGCTTATCCAAACGCCAGCTTTTCATAGCCGGATCATATTCCTCCGGAAGAGCAAGCCCGACTAAATGACCGACTGCCCAGGCCAAATAATAAGAAGAACTTTCTAAATAACCGCTGCGTTTTTGAAATCCGCCCAGAGCTTCAGCATATGCTCTGGCCGCCGACGGCTTTTCCGCAATAATCAACTCTTTTTTCACCGCTTGTCCCCTTTTCTGCTATAATTATAAGCAAAAGCTCAAGGAGTGATCTTTATGGAACGCCTTAAACAATTGCGTCTGGAAAAAAATTTAAGCCAAAAAAAGCTGGCTGAATCTCTGGGAATCAGCCAACAATTGATCAATAATTATGAAAACGGGCATCACGAGCCCGGCATAGCACTATTAAAAAAGACAGCTCTTTTTTTTGCTGTAACTATCGACTATCTGGTCGGTTTAAGCAATGAGCGTCAGCCAAGCCTTAAGAGCGAGGAAGCAGAGCTCATCAAGCTCTACCGCACCTTACCGGACAAGGTACAGCAAAATGCCTTTAACCTGCTTAAAAGCATCTCGGAAATGCCCAAGCAGTAATTTAATTATAACACATTAATTTCATAATGTCTCTTCCAGCCCCCATTTTTCCCGCAGTCTTTTTTCAAAGCAAAAAAAGAACAGCCGGTCAAGACTAAGTCCAATCAGAGCAATAATCAGCATTACAGCTATCACCTGGCTCATATCTGCCATATCCCTGCCCATCATCAATACCTGCCCCAGCCCGGTACCGGAGGCCAACAGCTCTCCGGCCATTAAGGACCGCCAGGCAAACGACCAGCCAAGCTTCATACCGGTAAAAATGGCCGGCATTGAAGCAGGCAGGACCACATTGCCTAAGAGGCGCAGTCCATCTGCTCCCATAGTTTTAGCCGCTTTTAAGTATAAGGGCTGCACATTGCGCACCCCATCCTCGGCAGCTCCCGAAACAGAAAAAATCGCCCCCATAAAAACTACGAAAATAATCGCTCTTTCATTTAAACCAAACCAGAGTAAAGAAAGAGGAAGCCAGCAGATGCTGGGCAGGTTTTGCAGCCCTGAAACCAGCGAGCCCAGAGTCTGCCTGGCTAAGGGAAATTTACCGTTTAAGATGCCCAGCGGTATCCCTATCATGAGAGAAAGAAAATACCCCTGAAAAACTCTTTTCAGACTCCACAGGACGGCTAAGAAATACTCTCCTTCACTAAAGCCGAAAAGCAAATTTTTTCCCACATCAAGAGGAGAAGGAAATAAAAAGTCTGCCCAAAAGCCAGCCAGGCAGAGAAGCTGCCACAGCAAAACTAAGAGTACATAAAAGAGCAGTCTTTTCATGGTTTAATCAAAGGCAGCTTATTCTTACCCAAAGCCTTATTCAAATAATCCAAAGCGAAAATATGGCTGACATCAGGCTTTTCTTTCAGATAACCGGCTTCATAAGCAAGAACAGCAAATTCCCTGACCGATTCAGCCGCAGGATCATAAGTCAGATTTATTCGCTTAAATGCCCTGCTTAAGACAGCTTCAGGCAGATTTTTACCCGATAATTCCTTCAGCTGTTCATTTAAAATCGCCATTGCCCGCTTCTCATCCTGCTTAATCTTTTCGGTCACTAAAACATGAGCTTCAACCCATTTGGCAACTAAATCAGGATGCTGCTGCAAAAAATTTTCCCGTACAACGATGACAGCCGTTGAATAATTGCCGTTGCGCCATATTTTATCCTCTCCAAGCAGTATCTTGCCCCCGCCGTCTATTTCCAGCCTGGCTCCCCACGGTTCAGGCACAAGAGCAGCTTCCAGCTGCTTTCTCTGAAAAAGCAGCAAAATATCCGGATTTTTTACCTGTAAAACAGTAATTTTTCCTCCTTGATTTACAGTTTTTAGCCCCTGATCGCTCAGCAATTTGCGTAAAGAAATATCCTGGGTATTGCCAAACTGCGGCACAGCAATCTTCATTCCGTTTAAATCCTTTAAAGCCGATACAGCTTTGTCTCTGGTTACTAAGACTGCTCCTCCATTGGCACAGCCGGCTATAATCTTCAGACCGCCATTAGATTTTATGTAACCGTTAATAGCCGGAACCGGTCCAATATAGCCCAAATCAATTTCTCCGGCCAAAAGAGCTTCAATTTCCTCCGGCCCTGCATTAAAGCATTTGCGCTCAATTTTGACCTGACTGCCTAACAGCTGCTGAAAAGAACCATCAGCCAGACCAATTAAAGCCTGAGCGTGAGTAATGTTAGGAAAATGTGCCACCCTCATGACTGTCTTATCCTCTGCTTTGGGCGAACTGCAGCCGGTCATTACTGCCATCAGGCTAAGCATAAGAAATAATATTAGAAGCCTTTTTCTCATGTCGTCCCTCCCGTCCCCTTTCTGTTTTCATCTCCAAGGCCTGTTTTATTTTTCTTTGCAGACTAAGAACCTGAGCATCATTCTCCTGCCGCACTCTGGGAAGCAAAACCGGAAAAGTCTCTTTAATCGTCCCCGGACTGCCGCTGAAAAGGATGATTCTGTCAGCCAGACAAACCGCTTCATTTATGCTGTGAGTAACAAATAAAATAGTTTTTCCCGTCTTTTGCCAAAGCTCCTGTAACTCTAACTGAAGAATTTTTCTGGTTTCTTCATCCAAAGCCGCAAACGGTTCATCCATTAAAAGAAGCTGCGGCTCCATAGCCAGCGCTCTGGCAATAGATACTCTTTGCTTCATTCCGCCTGACAGCTCATGCGGACAAGCAGCAGCGAACTCAGCTAAGTGAACTAAATCAAGATACCTTAAAGCAATCTCCCGGCGCTCTTTTTTCTTTTTCCCCTGCATTTTTAAGCCAAATTCCACATTTTCTATAACGCTGAGCCAGGGAAACAATGCACTTTCCTGAAAAACAACTACTCTCTCAGGTCCAGCCTTTTTAACCTCCTTTCCGCCGACTGTCACATGACCGCTGCTGGGAGCTTCCAAACCGGCAATAATATTAAGCAAAGTAGATTTTCCACAGCCAGAAGGCCCTAATAAGCAGACAAATTCACCTGCCTCAACCGATAAATCTATTTTGCCTAAAGCCTTAACCAAGCCATTCTGCTTTTGACGATAACTTTTTTCCACTCCAGCTGCTATTACCTTCAGAAAAATTCACCTCTTTTCCTAATCAATTTATTATTATGCAGCGAAAAAAATATTGACACAAAAAAAGTCCGGCCTAGCCGGACTCTTCTTGTTCTTTAACTATCCTCTGCCAGATAAATTCCAGCAGAAGCCTGCTTAAATAATTTTCTGTTTTTTTATCATCATTGGGATTATTAAAGCTTACCTCCACCTCATCACTCCTCTTTTTTCACTATATGAGACAAGCTTTAAAAATATAACGTAGCTCAAAGAATTTTTATTTCGGCTTATGATATTTTTCCCAAAAGATTCCTGCTACCCCGCTCAAAATAAGCAAAGTTCCTCCAATAGTCGAAGCCCCAATAGGCTCGCTTAAAATCAGCCAGCCCAGGAAAAGAGCAATGACCGGATTAACATAAGCATAGGTCATCGCTATACTCATCGGCAGGGTTTTAAAAATAATAATAAAAGAAGTATAAGCTATTAAAGAACCAAAGATAAGCAAATATACCCAGGCTCCCCAGGCAGCAGCATTCGGCTGCGGCAAAGGCTCGCCTAAAGCTAAAGCCATCATCATCAGCCCTAAAGCACCGGCCATCTGCTGATAAGCTGAATTAACTAAGGAATTGACCTTAAGCGGATAATGCTCAATCAGCATAGCACCCAAGGCCCAGAATATCGGAGCAGACAGCAAAATTAAAGTATAGACCAGAGAAGCCGGTTCCTTTATTTCCTGAACTGACAAACAAAAAATCCCTAAAAAAGCGGTCAGCAAGGAAAAAATCAATAAAAACGAAGGAATTTTTTTCTCAATAATAGACTGGATAAGTGCAGCAAAGATAGGAGTAGAAGCCGCAAATAAGGCACAATAGCCTGAATCAACATACTGCACACACCAAAGCACTATCCCATGACCGCCGACCCATAAAAATACTCCGGCCAGCATAGCTACCATAAAATCTTTTTTGCCCAGATGAATCGTATAGCCCCTAAAGCGACAATAAAGAAAGAGGATTATTCCCGCCGTCAGAAGCCTTGTCCCTCCCAGCCAGAAGGGAGGAAAACCATTAGACGGCATAACACCTATTCTCATGGCAAGATAAGTACTGCCCCAGATAATATATACTATCATTAAATGTATTAAACCATAAATTAAAGAATTTTTCTTTTTTAATTCTGCCTGCATTTCTTCTTCACTTCTTTCCAATATTTCACCATATTTTCTTCTACCTTGTTTTTCCCCGGCTTATAATAAACAGTCCCAACTAAAGAATCAGGCAAATATTGCTGCTGGATATAATTATAAGGATAATCATGCGGATATAAATACCCTTTGCCATGACCTATTTTTTCAGCTCCGGCATAATGCGCATCCAACAGATGGACAGGCGGTCTGCCGTTTTCCCGCTGCTTAAGAGAAGCTAAAGCAGCATCAACAGCCAGAAGAGCTGAATTGGATTTAGGAGCATTAGCCAAAAGAAGCACCGCCTCAGCTAAAGGTATTCTGGCTTCCGGCAGCCCCAGAAAAAAAGCACTGTCAACCGCACTTTTTACTATCGCCAAGGCCTGAGGATAAGCAAGTCCTATATCCTCTGCCGCAATAACTAAGAGACGGCGGCAGACCGAAGCAAGATCACCGCCCTGCAAAAGATTAGCTAAGTAATAGATACTGGCATCCGGGTCACTGCCTCTGATGGATTTCTGCAAAGCACTTAACAAATCATAATGTCCGTCACCCGAGCGGTCATAATAATAAGACCTTCCGGCTGAAGCCTCTGCCTCCTCCAGAGTTAAACCCCAGCAGTCAAGCTCTTCATCATACTCTGCCAAATCAGCCATCAGCTCCAAAGAATTAAGCGCTTTACGAACATCACCTCCGGAGATTTTAGCTAAGTATTCCAAGACCCCGTCGGCACACTGCAAATTGCGTTCCTGATTTAAAAGCTTTAAACCTCTTTCCAGAGCAGGCAGAATTTCCTGCCAGACGACCTCTTTAAATTCAAAGACATGCGCCCGGCTCAATATAGCTTTGTATATATAATGATAAGGATTTTCCGTAGTACTGGCAATTAAGGTTATTTTCCCATTCTCCATATATTCTAAAAGCGATTGCTGCTGTTTTTTATTAAAATTCTGGATTTCATCCAAATATAACAGAACACCATTGCTGGTCAGCAATGAATCCAATTCCCCAGTAATCAGCTTGATATCTGCCAAAGAAGCATTAGTGGCATTTAATTTGTAAAAGGTCCGATCACTCAAATCAGCTGCCAGCATAGCCACTGTCGTTTTTCCTGTTCCCGGCGGTCCGTAAAAAATCATATTAGTAATATTTTTCTGTCTGAATAAACGAGCTAAAACTCTGCCCGGACCTAAAAGATGCTGCTGTCCTACTACCTCCTGAATACATTTGGGCCGCAAGCGGTCAGCTAAAGGAATCCTCATATCCGCCGCTCCAAAGCAGGAATAAGATCGGCCAGAAGATCATGCACAACTGCTGAAGCTAAAAGAAAGCCGGCAGTCCCCGGCACAAAAGAAATACTGCCCGGCAAAGACCTTCTTCCCTCCGGCAGCTCCTCAAGAGCAGTCATTTTAATTTTTAGCGGAGGCTCCAGGGAATAAACCACTTTCACACCCTTAGTGATCCCGGCCCGGCGCAGCTCTTTACGCATAATCTTAGCTAAAGGACAAATTTTAGTTTGGGAGATATCGCCTATTTTTAACTGGGTCGGATCAAGCTTATTAGCTGTCCCCATACTGCTGATTAACGGTATCCTTCTTTTACGGCAGGTTTTAATTAAATCCAGCTTAGCTGTCACTGTATCCACCGCATCAACCACATAATCATAATTATCTCGCAGCAGGGTATCATTCGTTTCCTGACTGTAGAAAAGAGGATAAGCCGTAACCTTTATCTCCGGATTGATCTGCCGCAGTCTTTCTTCCATCACAGCAGTTTTCAATTTCCCTACCGTTTCGGTCAAGGCCAGAAGCTGACGGTTAATATTGGTTACCGATACCGTATCATGGTCAACTATTATCAAATGACCCACCCCGGCCCTGGCTAAGGCTTCTGCTGCATGAGAGCCTACCCCGCCCAGACCAAAAACAGCAACCTTAGACTGCTGTAATCTCGTAAGACCAGCCTTGCCCAGCAAAAGCTCCATTCTGCTCCAAGCATTCACAACCTTCCACCTCCAGACAAAATAAATGAAGGAGCATTTAAAAATGCTCCTCAAAACTTGCCCCAGTATGCCGTGTGCCGGATGTTTAAAAACCTGTTCTTCAACAGGTCGGAACCCTCCGCCTAATCTCTGCGCTTCCTTTTAAAAGGCCTGCACTCCAAAAGGCGAGCCGGATTCCATTTTTCTTAGTGTTGGTTTTAAACTTCCTGATTCATCACGGACATTCCAGGGAAACTATCTAATTGACTATAAAAATCATACCACAACTGATAAGATTGTGCAAGTGCTAAACAATTTAAGATTTGGCTTTTTCTGGCACAGAAGTTCTGATATAAAGCTCTCTTAACTGTTTCGGAGCAACTGCTGAAGGAGCTTCAGTATACAGACACGTTGCACTTTGAGTTTTAGGGAAAGCAATTACATCACGAATAGTTTCCGCTCCGGTAAGCAGCATGATCAAACGGTCAAGACCGAAAGCCAGTCCTCCATGCGGCGGAGTACCGTATTCAAAGGCATCCAGCAGGAAGCCGAATTTTTCTCTGGCATCCTCCGGAGTAAAGCCTAAAGCAGCAAACATTTTTTCCTGAATCTCACGCTGATAAATCCGTAAGCTTCCTCCGCCAAGCTCTGTTCCGTTCAAAACCATATCATAAGCCTGAGCTCTTACCTTGCCGGGATCGGTTTCCAGCAAAGGAATATCTTCCTCCACCAGCATAGTAAACGGATGGTGCTTAGCAGTAAAACGCTTTTCTTCCTCACTGTATTCCAAAAGCGGAAAATCTACTACCCAAAGGAAATTGTACTGGTCAGGCCGGATAAGCTCCAGGCGCTTAGCCAAATCAATTCTTAAATAGCCAAGAGAAGCAGCCACTACTTCCGGTTTATCAGCTACAAATAATAATAAATCTCCATCCTTAGCTGCTAAACGGCTTAAAATTGCCTGCATTTCTTCCTCAGTAAAGAACTTGGCAATCGGTGATTTCACTCCGTCAGCAGTAACTGAGATCCAGGCAAGTCCTTTAGCTCCATAAGGCGCTACGACCTGCGGCAGGGCATCGATTTCCTTTCTGGAGAATTTAGCTCCGCAGCCGGAAGCATTAATAGCTTTAACCTGTCCTCCGTTGGCAACAGTCTGAGCAAAAACCTTAAATCCGGTATTAGCAACCAGGTCAGATACTTCAACTAATTCCATGCCGAATCTGGTATCAGGCTTATCACTGCCGTAACGCTCCATAGCCTCAGCATAGGTCATGCGCAGAAACGGCAGCGGCACCTTAACTCCTATAGTTTCCGCAAAAACCTTAGCAATCATTTCTTCCATCATCGTCAAAATCTCATCCTGAGTTAAAAATGACATTTCCAAATCAATTTGCGTAAACTCAGGCTGACGGTCAGCACGCAGATCCTCATCTCTGAAGCAGCGGGCTATCTGAAAATAACGGTCCAAGCCGGAAACCATCAAGGTTTGTTTAAATAACTGAGGAGACTGCGGCAAAGCAAAAAATTCTCCTGGATGTACTCTGCTGGGAACTAAATAGTCACGTGCTCCTTCAGGAGTGCTCTTAGTCAGCATTGGAGTTTCAATTTCCAAAAATCCCTTATCATCCAGATAATCACGCACAAGCTTGCATACCTTATGCCGCAGCATAAGATTTCTCTGCATAGCGGGACGTCTTAAGTCAAGATAACGATATTTTAAACGAATTGACTCATCAACCTCCACTTTATCATCAATATGGAACGGCGGAGTTTTAGCCGCACTGCATATTCTCAGCTCTTTCGCATATATTTCAACCTCTCCAGTAGCCAGATTCTCATTAATCGTGCCTTCCGGACGCAAAACGACCTCACCAACTACGGCAATGACATACTCGCTTCTGATAGCTTCAGCCTTAGCATGAGCCTCTTTGGCTATTTCAGGGTTAAAGGTCACCTGCACTAAACCGGTACGGTCACGCAAATCGGCAAAGATAAGTCCGCCGTGGTCTCTTCTTTTCTGTACCCAGCCCATAATCGTTACTTCTTTTCCCTGATCACTTGCCCTTAAATCTCCGCAATAATGTGATCTTTTCAGTCCTTGTACTGAATCTAACATTTCTTTTCCTCCTTTAACTTGGCTGTTATCACTTCTGTTAATTGACTGATTGCTGCTTCCTCCTGCTCTCCGGTAGCTAAAACCCGCACAATGGCTTCTCCCTTTTCCAGCTCCGCTTCTCCTAAAATAACAGCCACAGCAGCCTGTCTTTTATCTGCCTGCTTCAATTGAGCCTTCAAGCTGCGGCCAAAATAATCAGTTACTGTTTTTAGTCCTGCTCTTCTTAATTTATGCATTAAAGAAAAGGCAGCCTTTTTCGCCGTTTCCCCTAACGGAGCTATAAAAACATCCAGGCTTTCCGGTTTCGGCAGGTCAATGCCTTTCTTTTCTAAGGTCAAGAGCAGACGTTCTAAGCCCATGGCACAGCCAACTGCCGGAGTATCCGCTCCGCCGCATTCCTTGATCAAGCCGTCATAGCGTCCGCCGCCGCAGACTGTACTTTGAGCTCCCAGACCAGAATAGATGATTTCAAAAGCCGTTTTAGTATAATAATCAAGCCCACGCACTAATTTAGGGTCTAATTCATAAGGAATAGACAATTCGTCCAGATAAGCCTTTACTCCCTCTAAATGGTCAGCACATTCCTCACAAAGGCTGTCCAGCACAGAAGGAACATCCTTAGTATATTCCTTGCATTTTTCCGATTTGCAGTCCAGAACCCGCAAAGGATTGCGCTCAAGACGTGACTGACAATCCTCACATAAGTATTCTTTTTTATCCTTGAGATGCTGAATTAATTTTTCCCGATAAACAGCACGGCATTTAGGACAGCCTACACTGTTTAAGTGAACCGCAAGATCGGTAAGACCTAAGCGCTGGTACAGATCAATCACTAAAGCAATGATCTCGGCATCGATCATCGGGTCTGCCGCACCAAGGCTCTCTATCCCAAACTGGTGGAACTGCCGGTAACGCCCGGCCTGCGGCCGATCATAGCGAAACATAGGGCCAATATAAAACAGCTTATTAGGCTGAGGCAAAGCATGCATTTTATTTTCCAGATACGCTCTGGTAATAGAAGCCGTACATTCCGGCCTTAAGGTCATACTCCGGCCACCGCGGTCAGTAAAGTTATACATTTCCTTTTCTACCACATCAGTAGTTTCACCCACACCACGCTGGAACAGCTCAGTATGTTCAAAGATAGGTGTTCTTATCTCCTGATAACCGTATTCGGCACATATCTTTCTTAAAATTTTTTCTATGTAAACCCATTTTGCCGCTTCATCAGGCAAAATATCATTAGTACCGCGAGGTTTATTTATTCCCATCTTTCTTCCTCCCTTCACACCTATCTTTTTATTGTAGTTTATTCTAATTTTCTTGTCAACCAAGCATTGATAAACTCCTCTTTTTTTCTCTTGATTGCAGCAATTTTTTCTATGTAGGTTTTCGGATCCTTGGGATTAAAGATTCTCTTTACCTTAAAATCAGGCAGGAAAACCGCCTTGCTGACCGAGCCTCCTCCAAGCCCGATAACGGTCTGTCTTTCTTCCATCATCTGCACATTATAAATAGACTCCCTGCCGGGCACAGCATAGCCTACATTCTCCAGGTCCGCCAATATATCTCTCTGGCGGTATAAATAATACGGCTTAAGGCCCATGACTGACATTTTAGCTTCAACTAAATTCATCATCTCCTCTACTAAGCCTCTGTCTGCCGCTGAAAAATCCTGCTGCTCTTCCTTTAAACGGGAAGCCCTTTTTAAAGCCATCGTATGGCAGGTAATGCTTTCCGGAGAAAACTGCTGCATAAAATCCAGAGTATAAGCTGCATCAGCCAGCTTTTCCCCCGGCAAACCAATAATCAAATCCATATTGATATTATTAAAGCCCATTTCACGAGCCAGCTTAAAGGCTTTGACTGTCTCCTGACTGCTGTGCTTTCTCCCAATCAGCTGCAAGGTAGCATCATTCATGGTCTGAGGATTAATGCTCAATCTGCTTACCCGATGCTTAAGCATCATATGCAGCTTATCCCGGTTAATAGTATCAGGCCGTCCGGCCTCAACCGTAAACTCAGATAATTTTGAACCGAACTGCTCCATTAAAAGACCTAAAAGACAGTCCAGCTCAGCAGCCCCCATAGTAGTAGGAGTTCCGCCTCCCACATAAAGGCTTTCAACCGTCAGCTCATGCTCCCTGATTACTCCGGCCAAATGATTGATTTCCTCCTCTAAAGCCTGCAAAAAGCCTTTTAAAACATCACTGCGCCCGGCAAGCGCATAAGAAGGGAAGGAGCAGTACAAGCACCTGGTAGGACAAAATGGTATTCCTACATAGACAGCAATTTTCTTTTGCAAATCCTGCTCAGTCAAAAAAAATCTTCTTTCCCCTCTGGCAACATCAGCGGCCAATTCTGCCTTGCATAAGCTCAAACCATAAACCCGCTGCAAATGAGCAATTATTGCAGCATCAGTCCACCCCTGGTCAATCAGACGATGGACTACCTTAGTCGGCCTTAGTCCTAAGAGCGTACCCCAGGGTCTTTCAGGCCAGGCAAAAAATTTAGTCACTAAACGTAAAATAATCAAACGAATATTTTCCTTGGTAAAGCCGTCTATGATAAAGCTTTCCGCAGCACATTTGTCCCCCGCCCTCAGACTGCCTTTAATCTGATTTTCCGAAAGAGCTATATCTAAATAATAATCACGGTTTTCCTCCTCTCTACTCACCCAGTGAAACAGATCACTGAGCATTTTTTGACAAACATCCTTATATTCTGTCGGTTGACAATGAATAAAAAAACTCATTTCTCAGCCTCTTTTCTTCCTTATTTTAACTCATTTATGGTATAATAATTACAAAAAAGTCAGGAGTGAAATTTATGCAGGCTATTTATTACGGTCATTCTTGTTTTTCCTTGACAAATGAAAATACCACTATCCTTTTTGATCCTTTTCTTAATGATAACCCACTTGCACCGCGTAAGGCAAGCTTTGTTCAGGCAGACTATATTTTAGTTTCCCATAATCACAGTGATCATTCTGCCGATACGGTGGAGATAGCTCTGAAAAACAATTCTCTGGTTATCAGCACCTTTGATTACATCAGTACTGTACAAAAGGCCGGAATTACCGGACACGGCATGAATATAGGAGGCTCCTATCAATTTCCCTTCGGTAAAGTAAAGCTGACTCCGGCAATTCACAGCTCGGGTATGCCGGAAGGAATTGCCTGCGGCTTTATTGTCCAATTCTTTAATAAAACCTTTTATTTTGCCGGCGATACAGCATTGTTCAGCGACATGAGCCTAATTAGAAGGTATCAGATCGATTATGCTCTTCTGCCAATCGGCAGCAACTTCACTATGGACATTGAAGATGCCGTAGAAGCCGTTAAACTGATTCAGCCTAAAAAGGTCATCCCAATACATTATAACACCTGGCCAGTGATTAAGGCTGACCCTAAGAAATTTAAAGAACTGGTAGAAAAGGAGACAGCTGCTGAATGCTTAATCGCACCAATCGGTGAAAAATTCAGCCTGGAATAAAAGAAAGGAGCTTTTGCTTTAAGGATGAATAATCTACCGGAGCAATAGCTCCTTCTTTGTATCTAAAAATAGAAAAGCAGGCTCCGAAGAACCTGCTGCCATGATAATTAACACAGATCATCCTTTAGGATTAAAAATCAAGGATATCAGCCAGCCCATAAAGACGGCAAAGGAAAGACCCAAACTGGTTTCTTTAAAAACTCCGGTGAAGGCTCCCAGAAACCCGCTTTTTTCTATTCCCTCCAAAGCTCCTTCAAACAGGGAATTGCCAAAAGAGGTAAGAGGGATAAACGCTCCGGCTTGTCCCAGCTTTAAAAGAGGTTCAT
>JBJDXG010000011.1:0-1781 GCA_051866555.1 bacterium
AAATTGATCAATGTTATTAAAATTACTGATATTACCGAATCTCCGTCTGTAGTGCGTGAGCTGGTGCTGTTAAAACTTAAGGCAACTGCACAAACTAGAGGCGAGATAGTAGAGATTTGTAATATATTTCGGGCTAAAGTAGTCGATGTCGGCCGTGAGGCTTTAACTATTGAAATGACCGGCAGCGACGATAAGATAGATGCTTTAGTTGAGCTATTAAGACCATTTGGCCTTAAAGAACTGGTTCGTACCGGTAAAATTGCCATGGTACGCAGTACAAAAAATAAAGTAAAATCATGTGAAAATGATGAGGAGGAAATGTAAAATGGCTGTTATGTATTATGAAGAGGATGCAAATCTGGGATTATTGCAAGGAAAGAAGATCGCTGTTCTGGGCTATGGTAGCCAAGGACATGCTCAAAGCCAAAATCTGAAGGATAGCGGTTTAGATGTAGTTATCGGCTTGTATGAAGGAAGCAAGAGCCGTAAATCAGCAGAAGAAGCTGGTTTTAAAGTAATGAGTGTGGCAGATGCTTGTAAATATGCTGATGTTATTCAAGTGCTTCTTCCAGATGAAAAACAAAGAGAAGTTTATGATAAAGAAATTGCTCCATATTTGGAAGCTGGCAATGCTTTAGTATTTTCTCATGGCTTTAATATTCATTTTGGTCAAATCGTACCGCCAGAAACTGTAGATGTGTATATGGTTGCTCCTAAGAGCCCTGGACATTTAGTAAGAAGAATGTATCAGGAAGGTGCCGGAGTACCTGCTCTTATCGCTGTATATCAAGATGCAACAGGCAAAGCTCATGATTTGGCTTTAGCGCATGCTAAAGGAATCGGTTCTACTAAAGCTGGTGTTTTGGAAACTACTTTCCAAGAAGAAACAGAAACTGACCTGTTTGGTGAACAAGCAGTTCTTTGCGGCGGTGTTTCTGAATTGATCAGAGCTGGCTTTGATACTTTGGTAGAAGCTGGTTATCAGCCTGAAATCGCTTACTTTGAATGTCTGCATGAAATGAAATTGATCGTTGATTTGATTCAAGAAGGCGGAATTTCCCGTATGCGCTATTCTGTAAGTGACACTGCTGAATACGGTGATTTGATGATCGGCAGAAGAATCATCACTGAAGATACTCGTGATGAAATGAGAGCCGTTTTAAGTGAAATTCAAACTGGTGAATTTGCTCGTCAATGGCTGTTGGAAAACCAAGTTGGACGTCCTGTATACAATGCTATCAAACGCAATGATGAAAAGCATCTAATCGAACAAGTTGGTAAAAAGCTAAGAAGCATGATGAGTTGGCTGAAGAAATAAAATAATTAAAACTTAACATCAGTTAAAAGACAGGCTAGGTGTTAGAAAGGCGGGCAGAATTTGCCTTTCCACCTAGCTGTTTTTAAGGAGGAGATTAATAAATGGGTATGACACTGGCTGAGAAGATATTAGCAGCTCATACAGATCAGGATGTGGTAAAACCGGGCGAATTGATCAGTGCTAAGGTTGACGCTGTTTTGGCAAATGATATTACTGCTCCGGTAGCAATCAAGGAATTTAATAAAATCGGAGTAGAAAAGGTTTTTGACAAAGACCGGGTTATTCTGGTGCCGGATCATTTTACTCCTAATAAAGATATAAAATCAGCAGAACAATGTCAGTCTGTGCGCAGCTTTGCCAGAAAACAGGAGCTGACTAATTACTTTGAAGTAGGACGTATGGGAATAGAACACGTTTTACTGCCTGAGCAGGGACTGGTAGGACCGGGCGACATTTTAATCGG
>JBJDXG010000012.1:0-7582 GCA_051866555.1 bacterium
ATTCGCATTTTGTATTTAAGGATGTTCACTAATGCCAAAGCCTTAGAGGATAAAGATCCTTTGCTTGCCAATCTTAATTACGTGCATTCTCTGCGGGAAAAATTGTCTGAGCTTGGCTATCAAATTGACAGAGCAGTTCCTTTCTCAGCTTATCAGGTAGGCTTTGTGCCTGTGGTGCTGATGTCCTTAGGCGTTTTAGCCGGTCTTATTCTTTTGCTTTCTTTCTTTGTGTCTCAAGTTCGCTGGAATGTTTTAGCTGCTTTGTTGGGCTTAGCTGTTTTAGGAATTTTAGTTGGCACAGATAAGATTTTTCTTCTGCGTAAGGTAATGGCTTTGCTTGCTTCTATAGCTTTTCCAACACTGGCTATGGTTCAAATGCTGCAGGGCAGCAGAAAATTATTTTTCAGCTTTTGGCGGGCTGTGCTCTGGTCCTTAGCCGGCGGAATACTGGTGGCGGCCTTATTGGCTGATACTTCCTTTTTCCTTAAGATAAATGGCTTTTCCGGCGTTAAATTTATGCATGTTATTCCGCTGTTTTTAGTCAGCTTGTATTATGCTTTTTATATCTGCAATAAGGATAAAGAGAAATTTGGGACTTTGCTTGAGCGTTATCTTAATGAACCTGTTTTAGTAAAATATGTTGTTTTGGCTGGCCTTATCCTGCTGGCTGGTGTGGTTTATATTTTAAGAACCGGCAATGAGATTGGCCCTTTGGCTGTTTCCGGTTTAGAGATCAAAGTACGGGAAGCTTTAGAGTATATTCTGATTGCCAGACCGAGAACGAGTGAATTTTTACTGGGGCATCCGGCTTTTATGCTGGTAAGTGCTTATTTAGGCCGAAATCTTGGCCTTAAGCTGTTTCCTTTAGTGCTGTTGGCGTCTATTGGTCAGATTTCCATTGTCAGTACTTTTACTCATGTGCATACGCCTTTCCTTTTTTCTTTGCTTCGGGTGTTTAACGGAATGTGGATAGGTCTTTTGCTTGGGTGTATTGCTCTGGTTGTTTTAAAATTAGTTGAGAAAGGTTTGAACAAATATGCCTAAAATTGTTCTTTCAGGTTATTTTGGTTTTGAAAATGCAGGTGATGAAGCTATACTGGCAGCGATGATTCAGGCCTTGCAGCAGAAGATACCGGCTGTAAAGCTGGTTGTTCTTTCTGCCCGTCCTGAGGTCACCTCTTCCCGTTATGGTGTCAGAGCGATTAAGCGTTATGATTACCGGCAGATATGGTCTGAATTAAAGCAGGCTGACCTTTTTATCAGCGGCGGGGGAGGACTGCTGCAGGATGTGACCAGCTCAAGGACTATACCGTACTATCTTTCTCTGATAGCTTTAGCCCGTTTTTTGAAGGTGAAGACGATGTTTTATGCTCAGGGAATAGGTCCGATAACAGGCCGTACCGGCAAGGCTTTAACTGCTTTTTTTGCAGGGAAGGTTGATCTGCTGACTGTGCGCGACCAATTGTCGGCTAAGGAATTAATTGCTTTAGGAGTAAATGAGGAAAAGATTGTGGTAACGGCTGACCCGGTACTGGCTTTAGAGAAAGCGGATAATGGTCAGGAAATTTTGACTAAGATGGGAGTAAAGTGGGAAAAGCCTTTGTTGGGAGTGGCTCTTCGCAGCTGGCCATGTGGGGTTGACTATGAAGAGATTTTGTTAAAGGTGCTGAAAAAGCAGGAAGCTCAAGTAGTTTTGCTGCCCTTTCATTTTCCGTCTGATTATGAGTTTTTAGCGAGCTTTCGGGAAAAATTAGGCGGAGATGCTGTTATTTTAGATAAGCCCTGTTCTCCGGCCGAGTATCTGGCTGTTACAGCAGAGCTTGATCTGGTTTTGGGTATGCGGCTGCATTCGCTTATCCTGGCTTTCAGAGCGGCTGTTCCCTTTATTGGTCTTAGCTATGACCCGAAGGTTGCCCGTTTCTTAACTGTAGCCGGTGGGCAGCCGGGATTAGAATTAAGTGAGCTGACTGAAGAAAAGCTGCTTCTTTTGCTGGCTGAGACTTTTGACAGGCGAAACGAGATTGCAGCTGATCTTAAGGCCAGAGGTCTTAATTTAGAAAAGCAGGCTTTGGCTACGGCTGAAAGGGCAGCTGCTTTAGTGGGAGGAACTAAGTGATGAAAGTAAAGGTTTTAGGTGTTGATTTTGATTATCTGACTATGATGGAGGCAGTCGGCAGAATTGCGACTTATCTGGCCAGCGGCAGACCGCATCAGGTGGTTACGGCTAACAGTGAGATGGTGATGCTGGCTCAGGAGGATGCTGAGTTTAAAAAGATCTTGGCTGAAGCTGATTTAGTAACCGGTGACGGTGCCGGGATAGTCTGGGCTTCGGGCAGGTATGGGACTAAAATGCCGGGGCGGGTTACGGGAATAGATTTGATTTACAGTCTTTTGCCGGTCTTAGCTAAAAAGAAGTATCGCATTTATTTTTTAGGGGCAGCTCCGGGCGTAGCTGAAGAAGCTAAAGCCAGGCTCCTTACTTTATATCCGGAATTAAATTTTGTCGGTATTCGGGACGGCTATTTTGCCAAGGAAGAGGAACAGGCGGTCTTAGCTGAGATTAAAGAAGCTAAGCCTGATCTTTTATTAGTTGCGCTGGGTTTTCCCAGACAGGAAAAATGGATCAAGGAGCATTTGCCTTTTTTGCAGACTCCGGTTGCCATAGGGGTTGGCGGTTCGTTTGATGTGATTTCCGGCAAGATAGAAAGGGCTCCGCGCTGGATGCAGAAATGCAGCCTGGAATGGCTGTATCGTTTGTGTCTGGAGCCTAAAAGAATAGGGAGAATGATGGTTTTGCCTCGGTTTGTTCTGGCAGTATTAAAAGATCAGAAAAAGGGGTGATTGTTATTTTAAAAAAACAATTAAGAGATTATATCGGAGTTGTTTTAGGCTCTTTTATTCTTGCCTTTGGTCTGCAGATACTTTTAATCCCTAATAAAATAGTTCAGGGCGGAGTAAGCGGTTTATCTACTGTTCTGCATTATCTTACCGGCTTTCCTACCGGTACGCTGATGCTTTGTCTTGATATTCCCTTATTTCTTTTAGGGGCTAGATTATTAGGGGCCGGTTTTGGGGTAAAAAGCTTTTTAGGAGCAATTGTGACTGCTTTGTCAGTCGATATTATAGCTTATTTTAATTTTTTTCCGCATGTGACTGATAATCTTTTGCTGGCGGCGATTTACGGCGGAATTATAGCTGGACTAGGACTTGGCATAGTTTTCCGCTGCAATGCCAGTACCGGAGGCAGTGATTTGGCGGCTCAGATCTGCAATCATTATTTTAATATCAGTGTCGGCAAAGCTATTTTAATCATAGATTTTTGCATTATTGCTTTAGCAGCTCTTTTCTTTGGGGTTGAGAAAGCGATGATCGGTTTGATTTCTTTATTTGTTACGACTAAGGTAGTCGATTTTATGATGGAGGGAGTAAGCTATGTCCGCAGTGCAATGATTATTTCCGATTATCCTGCTGAAATAGCTCAGGCCATACTTGGGGAAATGCAGAGAGGGGTAACCTCTTTGCCGGGCAAGGGCTTATACACTCAAACAGATAAAGAAGTTTTGTTTTGTGTGATCAACAGGCAGGAATTGAACAGATTAAAAAGAATTGTATCTGCTGTAGATCAAAAAGCCTTTGTAATTATAACAGATGCTTATGAAGTTCTAGGTGAGGGTTTTAAACCCTTTCGCGCTAAAAAAGGAGGATAATGATGGGGAGTTTAGTGGACGATTTAAAAAACAAGGCTCAATCAATGCGCCGTGAAGTGGTGAAAATGATTGGGGCGGCAAATTCCGGACATCCGGGAGGATCTCTTTCAGCTGCTGATATTATGGCTGCGCTGTATTTTCATGCAATGAAGCATGATCCTAAAAATCCTAAATGGGAGGAACGTGACCGCTTTGTGCTTTCTAAAGGCCATGCGGCTCCGGTGCTTTATGCAGCCCTGGCTGAAGCCGGTTATTTTTCCAAGGAAATTTTACCTACCCTGCGGAAGACAGGCAGCATACTGCAGGGGCATCCTGATATGAAAAAGGTGCCTGGGGTAGATATGTCAACCGGTTCATTAGGTCAGGGACTGTCGGCGGCTAATGGCATGGCTCTTGCCGGAAAGCTGCAAAAAAAGGATTACCGGGTATTTGTTCTTTTGGGCGATGGAGAGTTAGAAGAGGGACAAGTATGGGAAGCGGCTATGACAGCAGCTCATTATCATTTGAACAATATTATTGCTTTTATAGATTATAATGGCCTGCAAATAGACGGCTCAATTGAAGAAGTAAAAAATCCGGGCTGTCTGGCTGATAAATGGAAGGCCTTTGGCTGGCAGGTAATCAAGATCGACGGACATGATTTTGAACAGATCATTGAAGCTTTGGAAACGGCTAAAAAATCGGCTGATAAACCGGTAGCGATTATTGCCAGAACGGTAAAGGGCAAGGGAGTTTCCTTTATGGAAAACCAGGTCGGCTGGCATGGAAGCGCACCGAATGCTGAACAATTAGAAAAAGCATTAGCAGATTTAAGTTAAGGAGTGAAGATCTTATGACAAAAAAAGCGACAAGAGAAGCTTACGGCAACGCCCTTTTAGCTCTGGGGCAAAAAAATGAAAAAGTGGTAGTGCTGGATGCCGATCTTTCAAAATCAACTAAAACTAATATATTTGCTAAAGAATTTCCGGAAAGATTTTTTGAAATGGGAATTGCAGAGCAGGATATGATGGCAACGGCAGCTGGATTGGCAGCGGCGGGAATGAAGCCATTTGCCAGTACCTTTGCTGTTTTTGCAGCCGGCAGAGCTTTTGAGCAGATAAGAAATTCTATTGCTTATAATAAGCTGCCGGTAGTCATTGGGGCAAGTCATGCCGGAATAACTGTCGGGGAAGACGGCGGTTCACATCAATCGGTTGAGGATATAGCTTTAATGCGCTCTTTGCCGAACATGACTGTCATAGTACCGGCAGACAGCCGGGAAACTGAGCAGGCGGTAAATGCGGCAGCCGATATTTCCGGTCCTGTTTATCTTCGTTTAGGCAGAATGGCTGTACCTGAGGTCAATACAGCAGATTACCAGTTTGAGGTCGGAAAAGGGACTGTGCTTAAATCCGGCAATGATGCAGCGATTATTGCCTGCGGCATCATGGTGGATGCGGCTTTGCAGGCAGCAGAAATTCTGAAGCTCAAGGGAATTGATGTTCGAGTTATCAATATGGCCTCAATTAAGCCTCTGGATACTGCTTTGGTCGTTCAGGCGGCTAAGGAGACCGGAGCAATCGTTACGGCTGAAGAACATAGTATTATTGGAGGTCTGGGCAGTGCTGTGTCTGAAACCCTGGCAGAAGCATGTCCTACTCCACTGATTAGAGTAGGCTTGCAGGATACCTTTGGTGAATCAGGCAAGCCGGCAGAGCTTTTGCAGAAATATCACTTAACCGCAGAGGATATTGCGGCTGCGGTAGAAAAGCTGAAGAGTAAATAAAAAAATCCCGATATTCATTATTGAGTATCGGGATTTTTATGTTAATTTGGAGTGCTTTTATTTTGCTGCCTTTTTAATAATTGTTCCCAGAGCAGTTCAGCTTTGCCCTTATTTTTTTCATTAAGTGATCGGTAAATTTTCAGCAGGTTAGTCTCATCTGCTGTAAGCGGCTCATATATTCCGGCTTCCTCTTTAAAATTTTTTTCGGGGCAGTAAGCATTTTGACCCAGTAAAAGATAAGTTAAGGAAATATCAAGCAGCTCAGCCATTTTAATTAGAGTTTCTAAATCAGGCTGACGCTGATTGGAGATATAGCGATTGATGGTATAGGGTTTGATATTGCACATTATGGAAAATTTTTTCTGAGTCAGTCCTTTTCTTTCGATTGCTTCTTTTAAACGTTCTCCAAAGGTTGTCATTCTGGTTATCACCTCTTTCCAATATGGCAATTTTATTGTAGCAGTAAAAATTTAAGCAAACATTTAAGTTGCCGAAAAGGTCTTGACAATTGCCTAAAAGGCAAATACTATATTTTATATAGTCAATATTTGTCATTTTATTGGTTAATAAGTCAATTAAGTATTGATTATAATCTGAGAAGAGGATGGGAGATAATTTGTTTAATAATAAGAAAAGAAAGAAACGGGAGCTGCTGAGGCACTTACTGCATAATTGTGCAGATCTGCAGCCTAAGGAAAGAATTTTGCTTATTACCGGACGTGAGACTGAGGAGCTTACTTGGGAACTGGAAAAAATAATTAAGCTGCAAAATAATGAAATTTCTCTCCATATAGTTCAATGTGCCGATGATTGTCTGACTTCTGAAGACTTACAGGCGGCAAGGCTGTTTGGCAAAATTATTTCTTTAGTACATTCATCTGTTATAGAGCAGCAGTTAAGGCTTTTGTCTGCTGAAAAAGGTGTCAGGATTTTATTTTTTCCTGTTGGGGATTATGATATTTTTGCTGAAGAAGTTTTTTTATACAACTTCAAAAATAGTTATCGTCTGGTCAGTTATTTTGCCTCTGTTTTGACTGACGGACGGGAGATACAGCTGTGGTCAGGCAGAAATGCCCGTTTTACTGCTGATATAGCGGAGGTTAAGGCTTTTTCCTGTCCCGGTTTTATCAGTGAGCAGTTTTCTTTTGCTTCGCCTCCGGCCGTTACGGTAAGCATTTTTCCGCATCAAAGCTCCGGCAGCTTAAATGCGGCGGAATTGCTGCATGGTGATTTCTGCGCTTCTCATATTATCTGCTATGTGCAGCAGGGCCAAATAATTGATGTCTGCGCTGCTAAGTCTGATTACGAGGAATGCCTGCAAATAATTTCTCAGAACTATTGCCTTAAAGAGATAGGTATAGGCTTAAATCCTTATATATCCTGTCTGAAGCGATGTCGGCTGGATAAAAGTATGTGGGGCGGAATTTATCTGCGCTTTGCTGCTAAAAATACGATTAATGGGCAGAATAGAAACAGTCTGGAGCTTATTTTGACTGAGGCCAGCTTAAGTGTTGATGGAACTTTATATATTTTTGAGGGGAAGATTGTTGAATAAATTGTTTTCAGAATTACCAGAAAAAAGGGTTTTGCTTGATTATGCAGAATAAATTTATTATCTTGTCTTTTTCGGAGGTTTGATTTTATGATACAAATGAAGGATGTTTCTAAAATATATGACAATGGGGTAGAAGCTTTATCCAAAGTAAGTATAGATATTGGCAAGGGTGAATTTATTTTTGTTGTAGGACCAAGCGGAGCGGGAAAATCAACCTTTATCAAGATGCTTTTGCTGCAGGAAAAGCCTACTAAGGGGAAAATTATCTTATATGGGCAGAATCTGATGGAGCTTCGTGAACGGGAGATTCCGTATCTCAGGCGTTCTATGGGAGTGGTGTTTCAGGATTTTAAGCTATTGGCGAATAAAACGATCAGTGAAAATATAGCTTTTGCTTTGGAGGTAATCGAAACTCCCAGAAGGGAGATTCGCCGCCGGGTAAATAATGTTTTGGATTTGGTAGGCTTGTCGGCTAAAGCCCGTGTTTTGCCGAGTGAGTTATCCGGAGGGGAACAGCAGAGGGTAGCCATAGCCAGGGCTATCATTAATAATCCG
>JBJDXG010000013.1:0-7576 GCA_051866555.1 bacterium
ACAGCCTTTTCGAAGAAAGCGGCGCTGGATGAATATCTGCATATGCTGGAAGAGGCCAAGAAGCGTGACCACCGCAAGCTGGGCAAGGAATTGGATCTTTTCAGCCTGCATGAGGAAGGACCTGGTTTTCCTTTCTTCCATCCTAAGGGAATGGTTCTGCGCAATGAGCTGGAAAAATTCTGGCGGGAAGAGCATACCAAGCATGGCTATGAGGAGATAAGAACTCCGATGATTTTGAATGAGCAGCTTTGGCATACTTCAGGCCATTGGGACCATTATCAGGATAATATGTACTTTACGAAAATAGATAACGAGGATTATGCGATTAAGCCGATGAACTGCCCTGGTTCTATGCTGGTTTATAAGACTAAGCTACATAGCTACCGCGACCTTCCTCTGCGCTGGGGAGAATTGGGGATAGTTCACCGTCATGAGCTTTCCGGAGCTTTGCACGGCTTAATGCGGGTAAGAAATTTTACTCAGGATGATGCGCATTTATTTTTGCTGCCGGAGCAGGTGAAGCCGGAAATTATAGATATGATGCAGTTCATTGATGAGATTTACAATTTATTCGGCTTTACTTATCATGTTGAGCTGTCGACCAGACCGGAGGATTCCATGGGCTCAGACGAGCAGTGGGAAATGGCGACCGAGGCTCTGAAGGAAGCGCTTGAAGCACGCGAGGTAAACTATAAGATCAATCCGGGAGACGGAGCTTTTTACGGGCCTAAAATCGATTTCCACCTCCAGGACTGCATTGGACGTACCTGGCAGTGCGGAACGATACAATTAGACTTCCAGATGCCGGAAAGATTTGATTTGACTTATATTGGGGCTGACGGAGAAAAGCATCGTCCGGTTATGCTGCACCGTACCTTCTTCGGCAGTGTGGAACGCTTTATCGGTATCTTGATTGAGCATTATGCCGGAGCATTTCCAGCTTGGCTGGCACCGGTACAGGTAAAGATCCTGACGGTTACTGAACGGGCTGATGAATATGCTAAGAGTATTGCCTCCCGTTTGTCTACGGAAAAGATCCGTTTTGAGCTTGATCTGCGCAATGAGAAAATAGGGTATAAGATCAGAGAAGCTGTAGCCGAAAAGGTTCCTTATATGCTGGTTTTAGGCGATAAGGAAGTGGAAGAGAAGAAGGTTGCTGTCCGTAAAAGAGGAGAAGGCGATCTTGGCTCCTGCTCTTTAGAGCTGTTTATGGATAAGCTGCTGTCTGAAATAGAAGCTAAAAAATAAATGCAGATTTTCCTTGACAAAGTTGGCCAGTATGTAGTAAAATGAGAAAGTACGAAACAAGAAGAAACCATCCGTTTCTCACCTTACGGTCAGGCTGTTAAGGTTAAAATTTTTGCTTAGAGTTTTTTATGAGCGGATGAAGTTTTTCATCCGCTTTTTATAATTTCAGGAGGTGACAGGTTATTAGTAAAGAAGCACGTATCAATGAACAGATCAGAGCGAAGGAAGTTAGGGTTGTCAGCAATACTAATGAGCAGCTTGGTATTGTCAGCGTGAAAGAGGCTTTGCGTTTGGCGCAGGAAAGAAATCTGGATTTAGTAGAGGTTTCTCCTACAGCTAATCCGCCGGTCTGCCGCATTATGGACTACGGCAAGCATAAATATGAGCAGAGCAAAAGAGAAAAAGAGGCTAAGAAAAAACAGCGGGTCATCAATGTTAAAGAGGTCAAGGTAAGACCTAACATTGAAGAGCATGACCTTGAAGTCAAGATTAAGAATGCTGTGCGCTTTTTAGCTGCCGGAGACAAAGTAAAAGTAACTCTGATGTTTCGCGGAAGAGAAATTTCTCATGTAAATATTGCAAAAGAAATTTTAAATAAAATTGCTGAAACTGTTGCTGATAAAGCTGTTATTGAAAAACCGGCAAAAGTGGAAGGCAAGAATATGATTATGATTTTAGCTCCCAAGCAGAATTAAAGGAGGAAAAAAACTATGCCTAAAATGAAGACAAAAAGAGGAGCTGCCAAAAGATTTAAAGTAACTGGCAGCGGCAAAATTAAAAGAGGAAAGGCTTTTAAGAGCCATATCCTGACTAAGAAGACAGCAAAAACAAAACGTAATTTGCGTAAAGCAACTACTGTAGCTGCACCTGATTTTAAACGTGTTAAAAAATTAATTCCATATCTATAAATCATATAGAAAGCAGATTTTTGGGAAAAACGAAGGAGGCAAATGATTAAATGGCAAGAGTAAAAGGTGGCATTGTCACCAGAAGAAGACATAAAAAGATTTTAAAGATGGCCAAAGGCTATCGGATGCAGAAAAGCAAGATTTTCCGTCGTGCAAATGAAACTTTATTAAAAGCATTATCCTATGCTTTCCGTGACAGAAAGGCAAGAAAAAGAGATTTTCGCAAATTGTGGATTGCCAGAATTAATGCTGCAGCTAGACTGAACGGCATTTCCTACAGCAGAATGATGAACGGTTTGAAAAAAGCAGGCATTGCGATTAACCGTAAAATGTTAGCTGAATTAGCGGTAAATGACCAGGCAGCTTTTGCTAAATTAGCGGAACAAGCTAAACAACAATTAGCCAAATAAATAAAAAAAGACCCTGTGAAGGGCCTTTTTTTGTTATAAAGTCAATATACATAAATTAATATATACGATAAATTTTTACATAATATTTATATTATGGCAAGGGGATGAATTATTATGATGATTTGGGCTACAGTTTTATTTATCTTGATTTATGCAGTAATTGTCAGTGAAAAGATTCATCGGACAGTAATTACTTTAGCTGGTGTAACTGTATTTATTGCAGCAGGTTTTATTTCTCAGGAGCAGGCTTTAGAGGCGGTAGATTTTAATACGATAGGTCTTTTAGTCGGGATGATGATTATTGTCGGGGTTTTGCAGCATACCGGATTATTTGAATATGTAGCGATTAAACAGGCTAAAGCGGTAGGGGGCGAACCGTGGAAATTATTAGTCGTGTTTTCTGTTATAACGGCTTTCGGTTCTGCTTTCTTGGATAATGTTACTACTGTTTTGTTGATGATACCGGTAACTCTTGCAATTACTGATTTATTGGAATTGGATGCGACACCTTTTGTTATAGCGGAGATTTTAATGTCTAATATTGGGGGGACTGCGACTTTGATCGGTGATCCGCCGAATATTATGATCGGCAGCGCTTTAGGACTTGGTTTTATGGATTTTATTATACATTTAACACCTATTGTTCTAATTGTCTTTTTCTTTACTCTTTTATATGTACGTTTTGTTTTCCAAAAGAGAATGTATATTAAACCGGAGATGAGAGTTAAATTAAAGGACATGGATGAAAACGAGGTATTAAAGGACTTGCCTTTGGCTAAAAAATGCTTATGTGCGTTAGGAGTAACGATCTTAGGCTTTGTTCTGCATCAGATAGTTCATATAGAATTAGCTACTGTAGCCTTAGGCGGAGCAGCTTTTCTATTGCTGATAGCTAAGGTAAAAATAGATGAAGCTTTTAATGCTGTAGAATGGCCGGTTATCTTTTTCTTTATCAGTCTTTTTATTTTGGTAAGTGTTTTAAAGCATGTTGGTTTGGTGGATTTATTAGCTAAAGAAGCTATTGCGCTGACTCATGGCAATGTATTTATTCTCTTTTTAGTCGTTATGTGGGGCGCAGGTATTGGCTCGGCTTTTTTAGGCAATGTGCCGTTTGTAGCGACTGCGATTCCGCTTTTTCAGACTATCCAGACTGAGATGGGCGATGTAAACTTTATGCCTGTTTGGTGGGCTCTGGCTCTTGGTGCCTGCTTTGGCGGCAATGGGACAATTCTGGGGGCGAATGCTAATGTTCCGGCGATAGGAATTGCTGAGGACAGAGGTGTGAAAATAACTTATCTGGATTATTTTAAGGTAGCCTTTCCTTTTACCATAATGACACTTGGTATTGCTACTGCTTATATAATCCTGCGTTATTTCTTATTACAGTAAAAATAAATAAGCATACGATTAAAGAGGCTGTTGTCTGGTATGATTCTTTCATTTTTGGAGATTATAACAAAAAGAAGGAGGGAATTATATGTTTTGGGCAACAGCCTTATTTATTTTTATTTATGCAATAATTGTCAGTGAAAAAATTCATCGGACGATTATAACTCTGGTGGGAGCAGCTTTATTTTTGCTGCTGGGCTTTGTTTCGCAGCATGAGGCGATTTCAGCTATTGATTTTAATACGATAGGTCTTTTAGTCGGGATGATGATTATTGTCGGAGTTCTGCATCATACCGGCTTGTTTGAGTATATTGCCATCAAGCAGGCTAAAGCGGTAAAGGGTGACCCCTGGAAGCTGCTGTTCGTTTTTTCAATCATAACAGCAGTAGGCTCAGCCTTTCTGGATAATGTCACAACGGTTCTTCTTATTGTGCCTGTTACCCTGGCTATAGCAAAATTGCTTGCCTTACCGGCAGTTCCGTTCATTATTTCTGAAATTTTAATTTCGAATATCGGCGGAACGGCAACTTTAATTGGTGACCCGCCCAATATCATGATTGGCAGTGCTCTGGGAATTGGCTTTATGGATTTTATTTTTAATCTCACCCCGGTAGTAATCGTAATTTTTGCTGTAAGTATGTTCTATTTGAAAATCGTGTACGGCAAGCATCTAGTTTTAAAGGAAGGCATGCAGGATAAATTGGCTGAGATGGATGAAAATAAGGAATTAAAGGATTTGCCTTTGGCTAAAAAATGTCTGTTCGCTTTAGCGGTGACGATTCTTGGCTTTATGCTGCATCAAACCCTGCATTTGGAATCAGCGACGGTAGCTATGTCCGGGGCGGCGCTGTTGCTTTTAATCAGCGGTGTAAAGGTGGAAAAGGCTCTGGGCTCGGTGGAATGGCCGGTCATTTTCTTTTTTCTTGGTCTCTTTATTATGGTTGGTGCCCTGGAGCATGTCGGACTTATAGAGCTGATGGCAAGCACGGCTATTGAGTTTACCGGAGGCAATCTGTTTGTTTTAGCTATGGTGGTTATGTGGGGAGCAGGAATCGGTTCTGCTTTTTTGGATAATATACCGTTTGTAGCGACTGCTATTCCGCTTTTGCAGACTATGAACAGTCAGCTGGGCAATGTTGATTTTATGCCTGTCTGGTGGGCCTTGGCTCTTGGTGCCTGCCTTGGCGGCAACGGAACTATGATCGGTGCCAGTGCTAATGTGGCGGCGATTGGGATTGCAGAGGAAAAGGGGGTAAAAATCAGCTACCTTGATTATTTTAAAATAGCCTTTCCTTTGACGGTGCTTACCTTAATCATTGCTACCGGCTATGTTATCTGGCGCTATTTGTAGAGGTGAGTAAAATCAAATTCAGGCTCAATAAGACTAATTTTGTCTGGCTGTTTGTTCTCTTTTTGCTGCTCTGGTTTTATGCTATGCAGAGCGTGCTGCTGGCTCTTTTAGGCGGTATTTTGCTTACTTATCTGCTTTATCCTCTGGTGCGCTACCTGGAAAAAAGGAGAAGTATGAAGCGGATTGCTGCGATAATGCTGACCTATTCAGCTGTTTTTTTAGTTTTGATCTTTATTTTTTTATATTTGATGCCGATTATTCATGGAGAGCTGAACCAATTGGTTAATGATCTGCCGAGATATTTTGCGGCGATGCGGGAGCTGGTTGATTTTTATGATCTATGGCCGACTCTCCGGCTAAGCCTTTTAAGTCAGGAATTTTTCAGCCGGATGGAAGGAATTTTAATGCAGCTAGTGCAGGGTATGGCCGGAGCGATTGCCTGGGCTGTCACCTCCCTGATCAATATTGTGCTGGCCTTTGCGCTGTCCTTTTATTTACTTCGTGATTACGATCTTTTGCTCAAAAAATTTATAGAATTATTTCCGGCGGTTAAGCGTTATAAGGTAGGGAGATTTATCAGCGATGTGGGAACTGCGGTGCAGGGCTTTATCAGCGGGCAGCTGGCGGTAGCACTCTTTCTTTCGCTCTGCATTTCGGTGGGACTGTATTTTCTGGATATCAGCTATGCACTTTTGATAGGCGTTATGGCCGGTTTTTTGGGCATTATACCGTATCTTGGGCCGATTGCCGGAGCTGTGCCGGCTGTTTTTTTAGCTTTATTCTCTTCACCGTTTAAGGCTGTGCAGGTAATCCTGCTCTTTTTTCTCTTAAATCAAATAGAGGGCAATGTTATTTCTCCGCGCATCGTCGGTTCTAAGGTGGGGCTGCACCCTCTTCTAGTCATTTTGGCGATTATGATAGGGGGGAAGGTTATGGGGATCGCCGGAATGCTTTTGGCTGTTCCCTTAGCTGCGGTGGTGAGGATTACTTTTCTTTATATCTGGTCTTCCCTGCCTGACGGCTGATTTGACAAGCTGTCTTAAATTAGTTATGATTAGAAAAGTAAGAGTAGTGTGGGAGGAAAGATAGAGAATGAAGATGACATCTAAAGAAATAAGAAAAAAGTTTTTAAATTATTTTGCAGATAAAGGACATCAGGTCGTTCCAAGTGCTTCTTTAATTCCTGATGATCCGACTTTATTGCTGACTGTTGCAGGTATGGTGCCTTTTAAACCTATTTTTTTAGGCTTGCAGACTTCTCCTTACAATAGGGCGACTTCCTGCCAAAAATGTGTGCGGACTAATGATATTGAGAATGTAGGCAAAACAGCTCGTCATCAGACCTTTTTTGAAATGCTGGGCAACTTTTCCTTTGGCGATTATTTTAAGGATGAGGTAATTCCCTGGGCCTGGCATTTTCTGACTGTGGAGCTGGGGCTGCCGAAGGATAAGCTTTGGGCCAGTGTTTATACTGAGGATGATGAGGCTTACGATATTTGGCATAATAAGGTAGGCATTCCGGAGGAAAGAATGATTCGTCTGGGTGAGGACGATAACTTTTGGGCAGCAGGTCCGGTTGGTCCCTGCGGTCCTTGTTCGGAGATCTATATAGATTTAGGAGAAGCCAGAGGCTGCGGGTCACCTGACTGTAAGCCGGGATGTGACTGCGACCGCTTTCTGGAAATCTGGAATCTGGTCTTTATGCAGTATTCCAGAGATGAAGCGGGTGTTTTAACTCCGCTGCCGAAGAAAAATATCGATACAGGCATGGGGCTGGAGAGAATTGCTTCAGTATTGCAGGAGGTTCCTTCGAACTTTGAAACTGATCTGTTTGTTGAGATTATTGATTTCACTAAGAAAAAAGCCGGACTTACCGGTGAGCTGACTGAAGAGCAGTCATTAGCTTTAAGAATTATTGCTGACCATCTGCGGGCTACTACCTTCCTGATCAATGACGGAGTTATTCCGGGCAATGAAGGACGGGGCTATGTTCTCCGCCGTATTATGCGCCGTGCTTTGCGCTACGCTTGGCTGCTGCATATTCCGGCAGGAACGTTTGTTAAGATCATGCAGGTTATCATTGAGCAAAACAAGGAGGCTTATCCTGAGCTTAAGGAACGTGAGGATTATATTCTGCGGGTAGGACAGGCTGAGGATGAACGTTTTCAGGCAACGATTGGTCAGGGAATGGATATCTTAAATGACATGATTGCGGCAGATAAAAAACAGCAGTCGGCGGTTTTAAGCGGAGAACAGGCTTTCAAGCTGCA
>JBJDXG010000014.1:0-1729 GCA_051866555.1 bacterium
GTGGGATAAGAGCTTAATAAAAGATAAAAAAGCTGTTTAAAAGGCGAAAATAGGGAGCAGTAAAAAAAAAGTATTTGGGATTTTATTAAATGTATGGTAATATAAAGCGAGGTGGTATGCTGGTGGAAAAGAAAATGCGTGCCAGATTAGGCTTTATTAAGCGTTGGTTAAAGGAAGCAGAGTCTGATTATGCTAAAGACCGCAAAGAGGAAGGCGAGATGCATCTGCTTTTGGTTCAGGCAGAAGCCAGAAGAGCTTTAGAACTCAGTTTAGCTGATAAAGCAGAAAAAAAGAAATCTTCAGCACCATATTTTATTTTGCCATTTTTGCTTATCGCTCTGGGAATTGCCTGGCTGTTTTTTGTTTCACAGGATGAAGCTTTGTCCAATGCTCCTCCTGCAGTTCAGGAAACAGAAAAAAGAGCAGAACAGGTTAAAGAACAAGTTCTGCCTAAAGAAAATCCGCCAGTTAAAGAAATAGTAACCGTTAAAGAAAACAATGTTCCCAAAACGGTAAAGACAGTTGAAGACCGGTCGGCTGATAAAGCTGTGGTTAATCAGCCTAAAGAAAAAATCGCTGTGGATATGGTGGATCTAGTGAAGGAAGCAGAAAAAAATCTTTATGGCAAGAAGGAGGTAGGGCCTTGAAAAAGCAGCGTTTAAATCATCTTTTTTCTCTTGTGGGAATTTTAATGCTGGTGAATTTGGCTTTTATGCCGCTCCAGGCTTTAGGAGAAGAGGGAAAAAAGATAACTTCTATTACCGTCAGCGGTAATGAAGCTATTCAGACAGTTGAAATTATGGCTCATATTACAAGCCAGGTTGGGGAAGTTTTGGACGAGAATAAAGTGCAGGATGACTTACAGAGTATCTATAAGACCGGAAGCTTCTATGATGTCAGCACGCAATTTAAGGAAAATAAAAATGGCGTAGATGTAAATTTTGCAGTAATAGAAAATCCGGTAGTAAAAGAGATAGTCATCGAAGGTAATACTAAATTTACAGATGAAGAACTGAGAAAGCTGGTCAGGTCAAAGGAAGGTGAGATGCTTAACTCAGTTGTTTTAGAACAGGATTTAATTAATTTACAGAAAAAATATCATGATGCCGGTTATGTTATGGCTAAGGTTGATAACTTAGGTTTTGCAGTCGATAATAAATTAACTATTCAGATTTTCGAAGGCAATATCATTGAGGCAATTACGGCTGTAGGCAATAAAAAGACCAGAGAGTCGGTCATAACCCGTAATTTTTCCAAAAATATTATTGACCAGCCGTTTAATGTCAAGCTGGTGCAGAGAGGTATGCAGAATGTTTATAATACCGGGTTTTTTGAAGATGTAAATATGACTTTGGAGGACGGTTCTGCTCCTGACAGAAAAAAATTAGTAGTCAACGTTAAAGAAGGGAAAACTGCCGTAGGGACAATTGGCGGCGGCTACAGCTCTGATGATGGAATGACCGGTATTATTCAGCTGACGGAAAAGAATTTCCGCGGCAACGGCAGTCAGGTAGGGATTCGCTGGGAATTTGGCGGAGCCAATGAGTACAGTTTAAGCTACAGCAATCCCTGGATCGATGATAAACACACCTCCTTCGGCATCAGTATTTATGACGAGGAGCATGATAAGGAAAAGGACATTTTTAATACTGAACATGACTATGAAGAGAAAGTCAAAGGAATCAGTGTGGTTGTAGGGAGACCTATTGGAGACTTTAGCCGCATATCT
>JBJDXG010000015.1:0-1726 GCA_051866555.1 bacterium
GCCGCTCAATGATAAAGGAAAGCTGGCGGTAGGAGAGGCTGTCGGTCAGGGTATGCTTTATCTTACCAAGGACTTGGGGTTAAAAGAACCATATACCGGCAGCGCTCCCCTGGTTTCCGGGGAAATAGGTGAGGATTTGGCCAATTATTTTGCTGTTTCTGAGCAGCTGCCGTCAGCCGTTGGGCTTGGGGTGCTGGTAGGGCCGGAAGGGATTCTGCATTCCGGCGGCTACATGATTCAGCTGTTTCCTGATGTAGAGGAGGAAGTTGCTGAAAAATTGGAAAAGGTACTGAAGAAGCTGCCTGCTGTGACTGACCTTTTGCAGCAGGGCTTTACACCGGAAAAAATTATTGAAACTATTTTTTCCGGCTTGGATGTAAGCTATCTGGACAAGCAGGAGGTTAAATTCCAATGTACGTGTGGGCTGGAGAAGATTGAAAGAGTTTTAGCAGCTCTCGGCGAGAAGGAATTGGAGGATATTTTAAAGGAAAAGGGACAAATAGAAGTAAAATGTCATTTTTGTCAGGAGGAGTATGTGCTTTCAGCCGAAGAAGCCAGAGCCATGCTGTTTAAGGCTAAAATGAAAGATAAGGGATTACAGTAGATATATTTACAGAGAGTAAATTTCCTGTGTATAATCTATGAATTTCTGTAAAACAGGCTTAATATTTTTTGCTTTCAGATAGGTCAGGTAGAATTGTCTTTTGATCTCAGTTTGCAGGGGATAAAGTATTATTTGCTTATCCCTGGCCAGATTTTCAACTGAATATTTGGAAACAATAGCGATACCCATGTTGTTTAAAATCATCTGCTTGATGGCTTCCAAATCGTTAGTTCTGGTAATGACATGCAGATTTTTAGCCTGCCGACCGATTGATTCTAAAAATAAATCAATGGTTTTTTGTGTTCCGGAGCCCTGTTCACGCATAATTATTGGTTCATTCAATAATTGCTGAATAGGGGCTTCTTTTTTTTGCATGGTCAGATAATATTCATTTGCCGGAGCGGCTATTACCAGCTCATCAGTGCAGAAGGGGATGAAGGCACACTGAGCTGCCTCACTCTTTTTTCCCACCAATCCAAGCTCGATAGTACCGTCTATTATTTTTTCCTGGATATCTGTGCTGTCACTCTGTTTTATATCGAAGCAGATATGCGGATATTTTTTTCTGAATCCGGCCAGCAGTTTAGGCAGCAGGTAGCCGGAAGGGATTGTTGAAGCCCCCAGGTGCAGAATATGCTTTGTTGAACTGTTTATATTCTCCAAAGCAGCATCTCTGGTTTCGATAATGCGTCTGGCATACCAGAGAAAGGAGGCTCCTTCTCTGGTTAATTTTAATGACTTGGTGGAACGGATGAACAGCTTTTTTTTAATTTCCTTTTCCAGATTTTTAATATGTGAGCTGACGGTTGACTGAGTCAGATAAAGATAATCAGCGGCTTTGGAGAAGCTTTTGGTTTCTGCTACTGTAACGAATACTTCTAATTGTCTAAATTCCATGAGTGATTTCCTCCAAGGCCTTCAGGCAATAATTTATTTCCTCACTTGTATTTTCATGACCGAAGGAAAAGCGAATAGTTCCCGTAGGATAGGTCTTAAGTGTTTTATGTGCCGCCGGAGAGCAGTGCAGTCCTACTCGTGTTTGAATGTTGTATTTTGTATCAAGCAGGAAGGCTGCCTGAGCGAGATCCAGGTTTTCTATCTGGATGGATACAACAGGGGCAC
>JBJDXG010000016.1:0-1712 GCA_051866555.1 bacterium
CCTGCTTCAGCTATATTCTCCTTTGCCTGCTTCTGCCTGTCTTCATCGATCTCAATCGTAGTTACCTGATCAACCCTACTGCACGAAGCAATCAGCCCGGTAGAATAACCAACAGCAGTTCCTATCTCTAATACTCTGACTGCCTTGCTGGCCTGAACCATAAACAAGAGCAGCTCCGCTGCCTGTGAGGATACGATAGGAATATGCTCTCCTCTGGCTTTCTTGCCCAAACTGTCAAAAAACTCTTTATCCACTTTAATTAACTTCCTTTCCTGCTGTTAGCTAAATGCTGATTATAGGAGCGGCTGAAAAAATGAGTTCCGTCTCCCTTAGCGACAAAAAATAAATCCTTGGTTGCCGCCGGATAGAAGGCAGCCTTTAAAGACAGCCGGCCCGGAGAAGCAATAGGTCCCGGAGGAAGTCCGGCATGCAGATAAGTATTATAGGGGGATTTTATCTTTACATCATCATAGGACAGCTTCGTTTTATGCTTTCCTAAAGCATACTGCACCGTAACGCAGGATTCCAGGCGCATATTTTCAGCCAGCCGATTGTAAAAAACTCCGGCAATCAGCGGCCTTTCTCTGTCGACCATAGCTTCCTTCTCCACTAAAGATGCCATCGTTACCATTTCATGCAGACTCATACGTTTTTTTTGCAGAACGCTTTCCCAATTCTCAGGCAGATTGCTGACAAAGGTCTTCAGCATTTTAGTAATGATCTGCCTTTCATCCATTTCCAGCTCAAAATGATAAGTAGTAGGGAAAAGATAGCCCTCCAGAGTGGTAACATTCTTATCTTCTAAAAAAGCAAACGGATAATCAGTCCGGTTAATTGCCGCCAGAAATTTATCCCGGTCAACCAGGTGCTTCTGCACCAGCAGATCGGTTATCTGTTCTAAGGTATAGCCCTCCGGTACAGTAACCGCTACGGTCATAGTTTTGCCTTTAGCCAGCTTGTCCAATACCTGATAAACAGTCAGCCGCGGCGGAAATAAATAGTATCCGGCTTTGAGCTGTCCGTCAAGACTGCTCCATTTAGCAGCCAGCTCAAAAACCAGGGCATTATTGATAACCTTTTCCTTTAACAGAGCCTTTGCAATATTCTTAGTTCCCCAGCCATTCTCTATATGTACAGTCCGGCTTTCCTTATTAGAGCCGGTAAATACGAAAGCCAAAGAGGTACAAAATAAGATAAGCAGCAGTGCAAACGCAAAAGCAAATAAACATATCCAGTGAGGAAAAAAATGTTTATATTGGCTTAAAAAATTTTTCATACGCCTTCCTCCCCTATTTTATATTATACAACTAAAAAAGGAAGACTGCCAAGTGCTATTTCCCCAAAATAAAAATAACGCTCTGACATAAAGCCGGAGCGTTATTTTTAAATCAGCCCTTTTTCTTAACATTTTCTTTATCCTTCAATGAACGCAGCTTCTTAATTATCTCATCAACTACCATGCTGGTATGTACACCCTGAGTCGCTACTACCGGCAAGATCGGCTTATCACGATAAATACGCTGCAAAAGCTTGATATTAGAATTGCTCACATTGCGGGGAATCTGGTCAATCTTAGTTACTACGATAATATCCGCCGAATCCAAGAGAATATTCCCGTTTTCCATCAGAAGCTCGGTCTTAATCCCTGCCGGAACTACCGAGACCAAAACATCGGCTAACTCCTTGCCGTCAGGTCCGCGGTAGCCATCGCT
>JBJDXG010000017.1:0-1707 GCA_051866555.1 bacterium
AAGAAGCTATTAATGCCAGCCCTGAAGGAACCTTTGGCTGTAAATTCTATGGACTTGGTTCTGACGGAACAGTAGGTGCTAACAAGAACTCCATCAAGATTATCGGTGACAATACAGATATGTATGCTCAGGGATATTTTGTTTATGATTCCAAAAAATCAGGCGGAATCACTATTTCTCACCTGCGTTTTGGTAAATCTCCGATTAAATCATCTTATCTGATTGACCATGCAGATCTGATTGCCTGTCATAATCCTTCTTATATGAGCCGTTATGACGTTCTGGAAGGAATTAAGGATGAAGGTATCTTCTTGTTGAACTCCAGATGGAGCTTAGCTGATATGGAAAAGATTTTGCCGGCTAATGTTAAGAAAACTATTGCTAAGAAGAAATTGCGTTTCTATAACATCGATGCAGTGAAAATTGCTGAAGAAGTAGGACTGGGCAACAGAATCAATGCTATCATGCAGGCTGCCTTCTTCCAAATTTCCAATGTAATTCCGGCAGAGGATGCTATAGGCTATATCAAAGCTGCCATCAAGAAAAGCTATGGCAAAAAAGGCGATAAGATCGTTAATATGAACTATGAAGCAGTTGATAAAGCTATTTCCTGTCTGGAAAAGGTTGATTATCCTGCTGAGTGGGCTAATGCAGAGGATACTCAGGCTAAAGCTGCGGCAGCAGCAGTTCCTGCTTACATCACTGATATTGCTCAGCCTGTTTTAGACCAAAAAGGCGATAAGCTTCCGGTAAGTGTCTTCAAGGCTGACGGAATTTATCCAACAGGAACTACTAAGTATGAAAGACGCGGCATAGCGATTAATATTCCGGTTTGGGAAGCTGAAAATTGTATTCAGTGCAACCAATGTGCTTTTATCTGTCCGCATGCTGCTATCAGACCTTATCTGGCTTATGACAAGGATCTTGCATCTGCTCCGGCTGACTTTACAACCGTAAAAGCCAGCGGACAAAAGGATGAATCTCTGAAATTCAGAATGCAGGTATTCCCAATGGATTGTACCGGCTGCGGCAACTGTGTTGATATTTGTGCTGCTAAACAGCCTGCTCTGAAGATGGTTAAGCTGGATGAAGTAAAAGAAAAAGAAGTGGCTAATGAGCAGTTTGCTTTAGCTTTGCCAAAGGTAGAGATTCCTTATAAGACTTCAACTGTTAAAGGCAGTCAGTTCTTACAGCCTTTATTTGAGTTCTCCGGAGCTTGTGCCGGCTGCGGTGAAACTCCTTATATAAAATTAGTAACTCAATTATTCGGTGACAGAATGATGGTAGCTAATGCTACAGGATGTTCTTCCATCTACGGCGGAAGTGCTCCTACCTGCCCTTATACTACAAATGAAAAAGGTCATGGACCGGCTTGGGCTAACTCCCTGTTTGAAGACAACGCTGAGTTTGGTTTAGGTATGACCTTGGCTGTTAGTCAAAGAAGAGAAAAATTAGCAGCTGTTTTAACTGAACTGGCAAATGGTGATGCTTCCAGCGAATTTAAAGCCGCAGCGGCTGAATGGGTAAAAGAAAAAGATAATGCGGCGAAGTCAGTAGAGCTGGCAGCTAAGATTAAAGCGCTGCTGCCGCAGGAAAAGGATTCTCCGCAAATTGCCGCAGTTAAAGAAATGAGTGATTTACTGGTTAAGAAATCACAGTGGATCTTCGGCGGTGACGGCTGGGCTTACGATATCGGTTACGGCGGAC
>JBJDXG010000018.1:0-7355 GCA_051866555.1 bacterium
ATGTTCAAAAAGATTGCTCTTTCCTTAGTAAAGTCATAAAAAACATGAGGATGCTGAATATTGATATTTCTTGTTATTTGCAGATTTTTCTTCTCATACCCTTCACTTAAAACCACATGCAGAGAATCAATCATATCCAGAAAATTCCCGGCTTCCTCATTCAGGCTTACCTTGCCGCTTTCAATTCGGGCCATCTCCAGAACCTCATTGATGAGAGACAAAAGATACCCTCCTGCCGTCCTGATATTCGCCACATACTCCCGGCGCTTCTTAGGCTCGTCATCATACTTTTCAAGCAAATCGGCAAAGCCCAGTATCGCATTCATCGGAGTGCGGATATCATGAGACATATTAAAAAGGAAAGTAGATTTAGACGCATTGGCAAACTCGGCCTTTTCAAGAGCGCCTGCCAGCAGGTCTCTTGCTTTCTGAATTTCACTCTGGGCCAGCTCCATTCTTCTCTGATTCCTTCTGGTGCTGTTGATATAGAAAATAAAGATAGCCAGCAGGAAGGCAATAAAGCAGCTGACAAGCAAAATGCTCTCCTGCATATGCTCGGCTACAAAATTGCTCCAGGAATAATCATAATCATAATAGATATATCTGTTCACTGAGCTGTCAATCTTTTTATCTCCCATGACAAGGATACCGCGGTTCAACAGAGACAGAAGCTCAACATCCGTGGAACGGACAACAAAGCTGATATTGCAAAGATTGGGCAGCCCGGTAGAGTGCAAAGACTGATTAGCTGTCTTATGCAAATACCTCGAGGTTTTGTACCTGTTCATAATAGTCGAGGTTGCACGGCCGCTTTTTACAGCCGCAATACACTCATCATTGCTGCTTACCTCAATGACTTTGCTGTCAGGATAAAATTTTTCAATGTACCCCTTTAAAACAGAATTAGTTGTTGAAAGTACAACGGTATTCATCACCTCATCAGAATATGTCCCGTCAAAAATCAAATCAACCGTTTGGGAAAATACAGTTACACTTTTCCGAACATTCGTCATCTCAGCGTACCAGGTATCTCCATAATAAGGGAAAATAGCATTGATTTTTTTCTGGTTAAGATCAGCATAAGCCATGGATAAATTATCATACGGTACTGCTTCAATGACCAGCCCGGCAAGCTCCGGCTCACTGCGGAGCGACTCAATATAATCCTTCAAAAGGCCGGTAACATTGCCCTTTTCATCCATTCCGCAATAGGGCATATAATTCTTCAGATAGCCAATGCGAAGCTTATTATGGACAAGCAGCCAGGAGGCTTCCTCATTGCTCTGCATAACACTGGCAGAAACATTCTGATAGTATTTAAAATACAGCTGATTCAGAAAATACGGTTCTACATTGCGCAGCCGCATATCTGCTTCGTTCAGTTCCCGAAGAACAGTCCTTTTACCGGATAAAACACAGACATAGAAATCATCCCTGCTAATGCTGAGGCAGGGAACAATCTCCGAGATATTTCCCACATTCAAATCCTTGGCCGCAAAGGCATCAATCTTTCCCGCTTTCAAGGCCTTGACAAGCTCACCGGCACTGCCGTAGGTTACGACCTGACAGGAAAAAGCTTTGTCCTGCATAAATTTTTTCAGATAGGCTGCTGCCGGAGCTTTATACACTACACCAATCCGCTTGCCAATCAGGCCAACAATATATCCCGGTTTGATTGAATCATCATCCGCCCGCTTATAAATATAACAGGTTTCAGTGCCAAAAGGCTCGTCAGCAAATTCTGCCTGCTTAGGAATATCATCATGACGTGAAAATCCGGCAATTAAATCGACCTCTCCCTTATCCATCATTTGCTTAAGAGTATCCAGATCCTTATAAATATATCTGTACTTCCAGCCAGTATAGTCAGAGACCTTTTGCAGATACTCATAGGCATAACCGCTTTTTCTTTCATTCGGACCGACACCCTCCTGAAAACCGGGACGTTCATAATATCCTACCCGCACCACCTGTCCGCTGGCTGCAAAAGCAGTTTGAAAGCAGCATAATGCCATTATAAGCGAGCACAGCAGCATAAATAATATTCTTTTTTTCTGCCAAACGAAAAACCTGTTTGTCATAGGCACTGCCCCTCCCTTCTGAACGCATCCTATTCAAATCAGTCACTTTTCAAATGCTTATACTTTTACGATTACAAGCTATAAATATCTATTGAAAATTTCTTCTAATTTCATCCGATTGAACGGCTTGGCAATATGGTCGTTCATGCCGGCTGCTTCAGATTTTTTCATATCCTCTTCAAACGCATTGGCACTTACGGCAATTATCGGAATACCGGCTGCATCAGGTCTGTCCATAGCCCGAATAGCACGGGTGGCCTCATATCCGTCCATGACCGGCATCTGAATATCCATCAGTATCATCCTGTAATACCCCGGCTCGGAGGTTTTGAACATCTCCACCGCAACCTTGCCGTTCTCTGCTTCCTCCAGCATTATATTCATATCGCTTAAAATAGCTGCGGTAATCTCCCGATTCAAATCGTTATCCTCAACTAAGAGAATTCTGCTTCCCTTATAGCTGTGGTAAGGGATTGGTTCTTCCTTCAGCTTAAGCGGTTCAGCCTCCACCGAATCATTCAGCACCTCATACAGATCAGACAGGAACAGCGGCTTCGCACAAAAGGCGGTTACTCCCGCCTTACGGGCTTCCGACTCAATCTCCGACCAGTCATAGGCCGTCAGAATAATAATCGGTGTATCATCACCAATTACATCCCTGATTTGACGCACTACCTCCACGCCGTTCATATCCGGCATCAGCCAGTCGATAATAAAGGCTTTGTAAGGCTTGCCCCCGTCATAAGCAAATTTGGCCTTATAAACCGCTTCCTTGCCTGACATCGTCCATTCCGGATTCATGCCGATGGCCTCAAGCATTCTGGTAACGCTGGCACAGGTATCCATGTTGTCATCAGCCACAAGAGCTCTCAGACCTTCAAGGTTCTTAATAGTCGTAACCTTGCAGGAATTCTCACCCACTTTAAAACGAAAAGAAAGAGTAAATTCCGAGCCTTCTCCCTGCTTGCTCCTGACAGAGACAGCTCCCCCCATCATATTTACGATATTCTTGGTAATCGCCATGCCAAGACCAGTTCCCGGTATGCCACTCACCGTACTCGTTTCCTCCCGGGTAAAAGGCTCAAAAATATGCTTGGCAAACTCCTCGCTCATCCCAATGCCGGTATCACTGATCACAAATTCAAAATTCGCATAACCTGCCTGAGCGGTGATCTCCTTCTGCATAATCTTAAGTCCAACAGTGCCTCCCGGCATGGTAAACTTGATCGCATTGCTCATGCAATTAAGCAGCACCTGATTGAGCCGGAGCTTATCACAGATAATATTTTCATTTTTAACATCTACCGTATCAATCAGAAAGTTCAATCTCTTCGCATTGACATCAGCCTGAAGGATATTACGCAGATCATGCATTATCGTTGACAGATGACATTCCTGCTCCTCAATCTTTACCCTGCCGCTTTCTATCCGGCTCATATCCAGAACATCATTGATCAGGGAGAGCAGATGGTTGCTGGAGGTCATTATTTTCTTCAGGTAATCCTCCAACAGATTTTTATCCTCCAGATGCGCCGCAGCCAGCGAGGTAAAGCCAATGATGGCATTCATGGGAGTTCTGATATCATGGGACATATTATTCAAAAAGTTGGTCTTGGACTGATTGGCATGCTCCGCAATAATCAAAGCCTCCCTGACCTCCCGAGAGGCTCCTTTAAGCTTTTTCACATAAAAAATACCGGCAAACACCAAAGCAGCAAGCAGAAAAGATACCAGCCAAAGCACAATCATGGTATTAGCCATGATAAAATCCATAAAAGATGTATTTTTAGGCGCAGTAGAATAATATGTAAGCGCCCCATTGATGGCAGAAACCGGCACAATATCAATAATCTGGTTTAGAATATGCAAAAGATGCATATTATCTCGCTTCACTGCAAAAGAAACAGCAATATTACGTGAGAGAACTATACTCATCAGTCCATCATACTTTTCAGTAGGAAGAGCATGGTCAATTCTGTGCGCGCTGAACACCGTGCAGTCCACCTTTCCTGCACGGACAGCATCGATGCAGGACTGCTCAGAATCCATCTCCAACACAGTCCAGGAAGGATAATGATTTTTGATATATAATCGGTAATTGGTATTGCTATTGGGAATAGCAACCGTATTGGCATTGTTTTCATTAAAGCCGTTGTCCCTGACCAGAGCAAGCATACTGGTACCGGCAACATTCTTAGTAACATGAAGCCCCATCTGCTCTGCATAATACTTATCATTATAGATTGGGAAAATGCAGTCCACCTTACCATCGGCAAGAGCCTCCAGCATTTTATGGACAGACGGAAAAGCAATCGCTTCGAAGGTAAGCTTTGCATTATAAAAGCTGCCTGCAGCAGAACGAACAAATTCTGTCAGGGCTCCGGTAAGCTCTCCCGTTGCCTCATCTTTATCGCAATAGCCGAGATAATTATCCAAATATCCGATCCTAATCTTTTTATGCGCTTTCAGCCACTTCATATCTTCCGCAGGCATGTTTTTACTGCTGTTGGTATTCAAATACCGATGGTACATATCTTCATTGTAATACCTGTTGGCTGTCAGCAGAAAATGCATGGCCATATCCAGCTCAGCCTTCAAATCCGGACGATTCTTATTAACGGCAAAATAAAAATCAGAGCTGCCAATCTTCACAAGGGGAAAAGCATTTTTAAATTCATAATAATCCACACCTACAACAGCATCCAGCTCTCCCCGGGAAAGCTTCTCAGCTATAGCATGATCGCCATTGCAGGGAATGATTTTTGTCCTGATTCCCTTTTCCTTTGCCCACCTTTGGTACAGGTCAGCCTGAAAGCTGCCCTCGTTCACGCCAACCCGCTTTCCTTCCAGGGTAGAGAAATCGAGAGGATTGATGTCTGTTTCTCCGACACCCACATACAGGTAATAATCCTCTGTCCCCATAGCATAAGAGGAAAACAGCATTTCCTTTTCCCGCTCCGGCATAAGGGATACATCGCTGAGCAGATCTATTTTTCCTTCCTTCAGCATCTTTAATAGTTCCGGCCAGCCGCCGAGCACATATTCATAATTCCAGCCGGTATAGGCTGCAATATCCTGCTGATAATCATAGGCATAACCGCTCAGATGACCATTATCATCCTTGATATTAAACGGACAGGGATAAAAGCCTACCCGCACGACCTTACTCACTTCCTTATCGGCAGCCATGGCATTCACGGGTATAAGCACAGTAAAGAGCAGAGCAAGAAATAAAGCCAATAAAATTCTTCTTTTAATTTTAATGGTTTTTCTGTTCATCTATAATACCCCCCGAAAAAAGCGGACAAATAATCAGTAAAGCAAAAATAATGTTGAAATTTGCTACTTTATCCAATTCGCTGCGGCAAACCTGTTATCCTCCACAAATTCAGCCATTTTTTCATATATAAAATAAAAAACAGGTCAGTATAATAAATACTGAACCTGTTCTTAAAGCAAGGATTAAATATGCATACCGAATAGAGCCAATACCTGTTTCAGAACGAAAATCGCTGCTAAAACATACATCATCCAATGAACTTCCTTCCAGCGGCCGGTCAGAATCTTAAGCGTTGTATAGCTTAAAATCCCGAAAAATATACCGTAAGCAATGCTGTAAGTAAACGGCATCATTACAATAGTTAAAAAGGCAGGCATACCGTTAGTAAAATCATTGAAATCAATTTCCGTTACACTGGACATCATGAAAAGCCCAACTATAATTAACGCCGGAGCAGTTGCCGCAGCCGGTACTAAACCGGCTAAAGGTGCTAAGAAAAGAGCGCCTAAGAAAAGCACACCGGTCGTTAAGGCAGTAAGTCCTGTCCTGCCTCCGGCAGCCACACCGGAGCCGCTTTCTACATAAGCGGTAATCGTACTGGTTCCTAATAAAGCACCGCAGGGAATTGCAAAAGCATCAACCATCATAGCTTTGCCCAAAAGAGGTGACTTGCCTTCCTTGTCCAGCAGATTAGCCCGTCCCAAAGTACCTACCAGAGTACCCAGGGTATCAAATAATTCGACAAAGGTAAAGGTCAGGATGATGTTTATCAGACCTATGCCCAAAGCTCCCATCAGGTCAAGCTGCAAAAAGGTCGGAGCAATGCTTGGCGGCAGGCTGATGATATCGGATAAACCGGTTGGAACCTTAGCCACGCCTAAGAACATGGCAACTACGGTGCTGACCAGGATACCGATTAAGATAGAGCCCTTTACGCGAAGAGCAGTCAATACCACAGTGAACATTAAGCCGAAAATAGTGATTATAGCTGCCGGCTCGGCCAGATTGCCCAGACCTACCAGAGTTGCTTCATTGCTCACCACAATCCCGCCGGCTTTAAAGCCGATTAAAGTAATAAACAAGCCGATACCTACCGTTATCGAACGTTTAAGGTCAAGAGGAATCGCATAAACGATAATTTCTCTTACCTTAGTTACAGTAAGGATTATAAACACTATCCCGGAAATAAAAACCGAGCCCAGGGCTATCTGCCAGGGAAGTCCCATCGCACCTACAACGGTGTAGGCAAAAAAGGCATTCAGCCCCATACCTGGAGCCAGAGCTATCGGGATATTAACATAGCAGCCCATAACAATAGTTGTCAGTCCGGCAGCAAGGCAGGTAGCTACCATAACCGCTCCCGGATTAAGTCCTGCATCGCCTAAGATAATCGGATTAACAAAGATTATGTAGGCCATAGTCATAAAGGTCGTTATTCCGGCTATAATCTCTGTACGAATATCAGTACCTTTTTCCTGTAAATGAAAAAACTTATTCAACACGATTTTTGCCTCCTATCTTTTTAACGCTTTATCACCTATATCATGCCGATACTGCACACCTGAAAAGCTGATCTTTTCCACCGCAGCATAAGCCTTATCCCGGGCAGCCTTGAGGTCATCAGCCAGAGCCGTAACACCTAAAACACGGCCGCCGGAGGTAACAACTCTTCCATCCTTTTTCGCTGTCCCGGCATGGAAAACAACTACATCGGATAAATCACTCAGTTCATCCAGGCCGCTGATTACCTTACCCTTAGGGTAAGAGCCCGGATAGCCCTCAGAAGCCATAACAACGCAGACAGCATTAGCAACATGCCACTCTACCGGACAATCAGCCAATTTGCCGTCAACCACCGCTTCCATAACATCGACTAAATCGGATTTTAAACGCGGCAGAATAACCTGAGTTTCCGGATCGCCAAAACGGGCATTGAATTCCAGAATGCTCGGTCCGTCAGCAGTCAGCATCAGTCCGGCATATAAAACTCCCTT
>JBJDXG010000019.1:0-7301 GCA_051866555.1 bacterium
TATACTGCTTTATACCAGTTATTATATGTTTCGTCTGTAGTGTCTGCTCCTGTTTTGGCTTTAACTACTCCAGACGCCAGCGGAGAAGCAGTTAAGCTAAGCTTTTCAGCTTTTACATCAATACTTTCTTCCCTTGTTTCTCCTTCGATAGTTGGCCGAGATACAGAGCAATTATAAAATACGTGTCTTATCTTCTTAATGTCTCCATCAAATTCAAAGAGCAAGGCGAATCTCTTTGACTCTACATTGATATTCTCTATTAGGACTTTATTGCTGTCTAATGCTTCCTGAAGGATATTAATTCGGAAATGATCCGGAATTAAGGCCACCTCTAGGTCTCCCTCATAGCCTGCATTAGAGAAAGTGGCATAATAAGCATATCCGTCAGCGTAGAAGGTTGAAGAGTCCCCTTTAGGATCGAGAGATAAACTTACTGCCCCGGGAAGATGAACAGGCGTACCATAAGTCACTGTTCCGTCTGATGATTCTGTTAGCTCTGCATAATGCACGTTACAAATATTGTATTTTACTTTATTCTGTTGTTCTGCCATTCTTTATTCCTCCATTTCAAATTGGTATAGTATTTCAAGCATTTTTTCAGATTCTATAAAAGTCTCTGACTTGCTGTAGTAGATATTATTTTCTTCTAACAATGCCTCTATTTTCTTTTCTGTTTCCGGCTCTTTCTTTTCAGTGTAAAGCTCTAAATTTATTAAGTTTTTCTTGAAATAAGGCTTATTATCTGCGGCAAAATGACGGCTATTATTTACCCTGTAGCAGATAAAGGGAAAGTCAGGGGAAAATCCTTCAGTAAAATGGTCATAAGCATATGTAAAACCTGTTTTATTCAAGATATTAATTACTTTGTCCATTTGCTTATCTCACTTTCTAATATTTCTATTCCTGTCTGCTCTGCCGCTTCTAAATGCGGTTTAGCTGCTACTCTTCCGCCGCCTTTTTTAGCGTGACCATACTCTAGCAGGTGTGTTAGCTGATAACGGTCTTTAGAGTTTACTACTAGATTAAGCCTGTTGCTTGTTTCCCCTGTTTTAGTTACTCGCCAGCTTTTAGCATATTCTCCTGTATCTTTAGGAGCAGTATTTTGAATCTGATTTTTAACTGCTGAACCGGCTTTTCTTACTGCCTTTTTTAACTGCTCTGTCTGTAAGTTTTTATATTCTTCTAGGCTTTTATTTATTTCTGCGGCCAGATTATTTATATTTATCTTCATTTCTTCACCTTCTGACAGTAAAATTTAAGCATTTTTCTGTTATAGTTGAGGTGATCAATGTAAGCAATATTATAAATACTGCCGTCAAATAATATCCTGTATCCTGTTGTAGTTATTGCTGCCGTTTCTCGGCAGTATCTAACCGTAAATATTAAATCTGTTTCACTGGTGACTATGCCTAGCTTCTCCGCCTCTTTGCCTGTCCTCTCATTAACTGCCGCCCATCCGACAAAATAAGGACTCCATGAGTTTTTATAATTACCGATAGAGTCCTTAATTACTTCATTCTTCTGTACTGTTATTCTCTGGCTAAATATCGCCGGATTCATTGATAATCACCACATAAAGCAATATGATTAACTAAAGCGTTTAGTGTATGAGGGACTTCTTGCTGCTGGTTAGGCTGATAACTTGCCCGGTTATCGTACCAATGTTCTATAAGGTAAAGAGTGCAGAGGTCATAAATTCGGTCGCTGTTATTCTTTTTGCCTGTCATTCTTTCTATATATTTTTCAGCAGTTGCAGCCAATTCAAGCAACAGTTCATCATCTTCGGCAGAATCAATTTTAAGATAATCCTTTATTCTTTTTAGCTCCATGTCTGCCTCCTTAAATAAAAAACCTAGAGTATAATACTCTAGGCTTTAACGATCTTAACTAAAGACGAGGTGTCAACTACTTTGCCATCAACTAACATGATAGCTTTTCTGATAATATCGTCTGTGTCGTTATCCTCGTATTGTTTTATCTGCATATCAAGAGCAGTATTTAGAATGTAGTCCTCCATTCTAAAGATAAAGGCTACTGTTTGACCTGATTCAGCAGTTGCGAAAGAAGGTAAGTAGTCACACAAAACAACCTTTCTTCCTAATAGTTCTTTGTTTTGGATATCCAAGTCGGTTAAAATAGGGCGTTTGTTAGAGTCCTTGGCCAGTCTTAACTGCATGAATGTTTTCTTGCTCATTACATAAACAGATCCATTTTCGTATTGTGATGGCAGCTCTGCTTCTGCCGCCATGATAGTATCAAAGTCCAGTGCTTCTGCGGTAAGCTCTGCCCCTTCTTCTTTAATAATTCCTTTCGGCTCACCTGTTCCGGTACCGGTAATAATAGCTTTTTCCAGTGCAATCATCATAGCATTAGAAATATTATCTACTAACACCTTTTCGAAGGAGTCAAGAGACAACACTGCAAGATTTAGCGATACAGCTACGGCGCAACGCAATTTATAAGAGCCAAATATAATGGATGCCGTCGATTTGTCTTGTTTGTCGCTTGTCGCTCCTTCAGCTACAAAAGTAGCTACTGGTTTAGCCGTAGATGTCGGAATAGATATGCCTGTTTCATAGCTTGTCCGAGTAACCAAAGGCAAGATCATTCCGCAGTTATCCATCTTTTCAATGATTTTATTAATCATAGTTGTAGGCATAACAGCAGCATTATTGGCTGTCATGGATACCGCTCTAAATTCTTTCGCCATTTTGCCGGTTTTGACATAATTCATAAAGGCATTTCTGTATTCCAGCGAGTCAATACTGTTTCTTTCTTCTGTTTCGCCTGGCTTTTCTATTGTTGGGGCGAATACTTCCCCTGTATTAATCTTGCTGGCTAAATCAAGTCTATTTCTTAATTCCTGTTCTTCTGCATTTAATTTTTCCAGCTCTGTCTTAAATGCTTCCAAATCGACCTCACTTGCACTATTTAAAGCTGCTCTAATCTCAATTTTTCGGTCATTAATTTCCTTAAGTCTTTTTTCCATTGTAATTATTACCTCCTTAATATGTTAGCAGTATTAATTTCTGCCTTAAATCATTTTGGGCTTTAAAATAGTCCCTTGCTGTTATGATAGTATCGTTATAAGCTGGGATATCTACCGCTGATACATCATAAATCTTATCAAATTTCAAAATCCTCCTTGTGTGCGTTTTGGTATCATACGATTCTTCCCGGACGGTAAAGGCAAAGCTCATTTTATTTATATCCCGCCTCTTAATAAGGCTATATAAATCTCTGCCCGTCTGCACATCTGCCAGATTGGCCGTCATTTTTAAGCCCATTTCATCAATGGACAGCTGCAAAGTGTTGTTGCTAGTTCTGGCCAACACCAAAAAGTCGTTGCTGTGGTTATATTTAAAAACTACATCAGACAAATCAGCACCTAAAAAAGCGTTTCGGTCAATAATTTCTTTGTAGTCTGTATCGCCACAACTAAATAAGACGGTTTCTTTTTCAAAAACTGCTGCATATCCTTCAACGATTAAATCATCTTTACTGTCGTTTATATCAGCAAAACGCAATTCTTTTTTATTCATTTCCTTCACCTCCTATCTGGTACTTGTCTTGTTTATCTGATTTCACATAATTTAAGGATACCAGTCGGCTGTCTCCGTCTTGGATTGACTCAAAGCCAAATATCTCCCTAAATTCATTTACCGTAAATATACCGGTTTGCATTAACACCTGGGCCATACTGACCTTTGATTTCAAACTGGTATATTCCAGCTTATTAGTCACAAAAATAACCTCGTTCCCCTTTGCTTTTTCCTCTTCGGTAAATAATTTAGCTGTAAATTCCTGCGATAGCTGAATGACCAGCGGCTCTATAACATTTTCATAAAAAGAATTCCATTCTTCTTCCGAAAATTTGCTGTTTAAGATACTCTCGCTCAAATTAAAGTACCGGTAAACGTCCTCTCTGATAAAATTCATTTGCTGGCAGTCGGCTGTCTGGATGTCCTTTGTCAGCTCTTTATAATCTGCTTTACTGTCCAAGACAGCTATGCCGGTTGAATTATTGTTTCTAACAAACTTTTCGTTAAAATCATCCAGCATTCTGTCCTGATCCTCTGGCCTAACTATCCCCTCTATTTTTAAATAGCCTCTTAATTTAGTGCAGTTTTTGACTGCGTTCTCTAAAGCCTGTTTAACTGTCGTAAGCAGGGAAAGCGGCTGACTTAATGCCTTATTTTCCGATTCGCCGAAAAACTCACTCTTGGAGAAATACCTTCTAATGTGAATTAGATCAGTATAGGGAACAGTTATTTTATCGTTAAGAAATTTAAAGCTGCAAAATAGTTCTTCTCCTGATTCTTTAAGCTCTAATTGCTGATAATCAATAATATATAGGCCTGTTATTAAACCATTTTGTGATTTTATATAGACAAAAGCATTATTGTATATATAAAGCTGAGAAACAAGCTTATAAATAAAATCATAAGTAGTCATAAATTCATTAGGCCGGGCTGAAAGAAGAGAATTAAGAGAATCATTTATTACTTCTGTCTTGCCGTCACTCCGAATTATATGCTTGGGTTTTAGCTTGGCGGCATTTTTGGCTATAATATCAATGCAAGTCCTTACTGTGGCATCATCATAGCTGGAGCTATTAGGATAAAAATAATTATCATAGCTATTTAACAGCTTAAAACTGATAGTGTTCTGCTGCTTTGTTTTGCCGAAAATATTTTTAAACATATTCCTGAGTTCCATTTTTTCACCTCCCAGCAATAAAAAAACAGCTTGTTGAAGCTGTTTTTTAAATTATGTTATTGTAATCCTCCATATTGTTGAGATAAACCGTATAAGCGTCTAAAAGTACCATAGCGGCATCATCTCTAGTCTTATCTGATCTGTTTTTATCCGGCTGGATATTGTTATTTATATCCCTTTTTATTTTTAAGTTAGATAAACACCAGGCAACAATAGGATTATTGTTATAGATGATGTTTTTAGCTCCTATTTCAGCCTTCAGGTTCTGCAGGGGGATTGATAGTGTTTTAGCTCCCTGTCTTACTTCTTCCAAGCAGTTCCGGCCGAAGGTTTCAATCATTTCTTGGGTTAAATAGGTTGCTCCGTAATTGTCAAAGCCGCATTTATACAGGTATATGTCATACTTTTCTTTGACCTCTAAAAACCACTCTGTTATCATATGATAATTTATTGTATGGCCCTCGCAAACTCTAAGCAAGTCTCTTTCTATCCATTTCCTATATGGCACTTTGTCCTGCTGCTCTCTTATTTCCAGCTGCTCGGACGGAATAAAGCTCATGGATAAGCAATAAAGCTTTTCGCTTCCCTTAACTTTGAATAATACGCAGGCTGAAGTTAAGTCTGTTGTTCGGGATAAGTCAAAAGCTCCTATGCCATAACGGGCCTGAGTTATTATTTCGGGAGTTATGGCTTCAGTATTTTTTATGTCCTGCCAATCTAAATAAGATTCTGAACCGGTTTCTGGTACATTAAAATCCTTTGTCAGCAGATCCTTAATATCTTTGTGCCCATGTTTAGCCCTCTGTACCTTTTCGGCTAATTGCTGATAGTCTTTTATAGTTCCCAAGGCCGGATTCGCTTTCTGCCAGCAGTCCGGATTCCTCCATTCTTCTTTATTATCTAATTCATATACCACCGGAAGGAATCTTTCGTCTTTATATCCTTCCGGATTTTCGTATCCGTTTATAGTTTCCTCAGCTTGTGCGTATTTTAGATCATAAATATTATTCCGGATAAATCCCGCTGTACTGGCTATTATAGTTAGAGGCTGACTTCTTGCTGTCATTCCGTCAACTACTACATCATACAAGTTTGAGTCTTTCCAGGCATGCAGTTCATCCAGCAGAGCCGCGCTGACGTTAAGCCCGTCTAAGCTGTTGCTGTCACTGGCAAGAGGCTTAAAAACTCCGTCATTTATGCTGCAATAAATATCTCCTACTCTGGTCTTACAATACCGCCTCAATTCCGGAGATTTTTTTATCATCCTGACAGTTTCATCCCAAACCACTCGCGCCTGATCTCTCTTTGTAGCTACGCTATACAGTTCCGGAGCATTTTCTCCATCAGCCACAAGTGCATATAACGCAATAGCGGATTCAAGCGAAGATTTGCCATTTTTCCGCCCTACCAAGAGCAGGACTTCTCTGTATTGTCGCAGTCCTTCGCTGTCTACAAAGCCAAAAACGGCAGAGACAAGTGCTTTTTGCCATAATTCAAGCACGATCAGCCGGCCCCCGGTTTTTCCCTTACTTAAATGGCAAAATGTTTCTATAAATTCAATGGCCCGGTTAGCTTTCTTTTCATCAAAAATAAAATTATCAGGATTATGGATTTTTCCGACCAAATGTTTATACAAAACCCTGATTTTTTTGCTCACCGTTACTTTATTTTCAACGATTTTTTTATAATACTGCTCTATATATGTCATTTTTTCATTAAAAATTTAGCCAGCTCATCCCCTGCTTTCTGGCTGTCTCCAGGGCTAAGCTGATCAAGAATCATTTTGACGGTAGCATTGTAATTTTTAATCATATTGTTAAAAGTCCTGACGGCAACAGAGTCTTTAGTCCCTGACTGGTTTTCTCCGTTTTGGTATGTTTCAACATACCCATCCCGGTCTATGATAAACCTTAATTCTGCCAAGCTGACCGCCATCCACGCGGCATTTTCTACGGCAGTTTCTAAACTCTTCTTTTTATCGCTGTCCAATTCTTTTAAAATTTTATTAAACTTTGCTTTCTCTTTTTTTATTAGCTCCGCCTTTGTCAATTATTTTCCCTCCTTTTTAACCACACCCCCTATAAAAACGGGATTTTTATTAAAATATACTGGCGTCTCGGTGTAGAAAAAAAGCCTCACCCAGTTTTATCCCGGGGGCTTATAAATCATGTCACCATATTCATCAAACACTGCTGTCTCTTGCCTGCCATGAATAGCTTGATGACAAGCATGGCACAGCAGCATAAGATTATCCCAGCTCATAGTTATTTCTGGATTGCCTATATTGTTTTGGTCTAGTGGTTTTATGTGGTGGACAATGTAATGCTTGGCCGGCCTCCCGCATTTTTCGCACATATAAAGTTTGGATGCCGCAAAAGCTTTGCTGCATTTCCGCCACTTGTTACTGTTATAAAAATCCTTTGCAAAGTCTCGGGCCATTGTCAGACCTCCAATATATCAAGTTCGCAACCGACAATCATGTCGGTCACAAAGCTTTTATTCCGGGAGGATGCGCACCTCCCGCTGACTGATATAGATATAGAATATTTAGTGGAGGCAAAAACCTCCTTTCACTATATAGG
>JBJDXG010000020.1:0-7266 GCA_051866555.1 bacterium
AATATCTGTAATAGTCCCATCAGTCGTAATCACTAAACCGATAGTAGAATGTTCTGAAATAACCTTTCTCGTTCCAATTTCAGCCGCTTCCTGAAAAGGAATCTCATGCTCAAACCAGGGGCTGATGACCATTCTCGGACCATTTTCTTCTTCATAGCCCAGTGCACCTTCAACTGAATAACCAACACAATCAACTACCCTGATTTTAAACTTAACGTTATCCCGAATGTTCAGATCAACCGCTTCATTAGGTATGAATTTAGGCTCGGTAGTCATAATCGTCCTGCCGCCGCCGCTCTGCGGCAGTTCATCCCTTGCCCGCTCCCTTTCCGCCTCACTCTTTATATGAGGAATTACTAACAGCTCCATAATCTTCTTGATAAAAGTTGATTTTCCGGTTCTAACCGGTCCTACTACCCCTAAATAGATATCGCCTTTTGTTCGTTCAGCAATATCATGAAAAATATCAAAACGATCCATCCTTCTCCCTCCTTTTCATTTCAAGCGAAATAATCCAGCTCATTGTTATTTATATGAAAAGAAAAGAGAATTATTACCAATCAGCTTTTAGACAAATATTTCTGTTCAAAATCAGCCAAAGGTATCGGTTTATTAAAATAATAGCCCTGGGCAAAATCGCAGTCCAATTCATTTAAAACAGATAACTGCTCTTCCGTTTCTACCCCTTCAGCCACACTTTTTATGCCTAATTCACGACAGGTCAAGAGAAAATTCTTTACTATGATTCTGGTATTCTTATTAGAAAACAAATCATTGACCAGACTCTTATCCAGCTTTAAAACGTGCAGCCGCATAGCTGACAGAACAGAAATATTGCTGTATTTAGCTCCAAAATCATCTAAAGAAAGCCTAAAGCCCTGTTCAACGATTTGAAAGCCTATTTTAGCAATAGTTTCCCGTTCTACCTCGCCCATACTTTCCGTAATTTCTATCTCAATCAATTCCTTAGGCACCTGATATTTGTCATAAATCTGCATCATTTTGTAAATCAGATTATCTGATAAAATCGTACTGCGGGAAAAATTAAATGAAATAGTAATCGGACTTACCCCCTGGTCAATCCATTTTCTTAAGGTTTTGCAGACTTCCTCAAAGATAAAGAAATCAATATAACTGACAAGACCATTTTTTTCTAACTGAGGAATGAATTTATCAGGTGTCACCAGACCATACTTAGGATGAAGCATCCTTACCAGAGCCTCAGCTCCCTTCACCTCTCTGACTTTAATAACTGCTTTAGGCTGCAAATACAGTTTAAAATAATTTTTCTCCAAATACAAAAGCAATTTTTTCAGCATAGCCGAATCATGATACCGGATAAGATTATCATTGGAATTATAATACTCATTTTTAGCGATCATCATCTTTTCATCAGCATGAATAATCAGCCGGTCAAGCAAAATATCGCTGTCAGCCCAGGCATAGCCAAGTGCAGTCCAGCCGGGATGCATTTTTTCCAGTCTTGCTTTCAATTTTTTTACCTGGGATTCAAATGATTCTTTAGTTATATTCTGACAAATAATCAAAAACTCATCGCTCGAAAAGCGGTACAGCAATTCCGTTTTAAATTCCTGCTGCATAGCATGAGCCACATCAATAATAACCCGATCGCCATACTCATGACCATATTGGATATTAATTTGCTTTAACCCATTGATATCAGCTAAAACAACACCCAAAGAAATCATCGTTTCTTCCGCAATCTCTTCCAAGTACTGTAAATAACTGTTGCGGTTAAGCAAGCCGGTCAAATCATCATGATAGCTTAAATACTCATGCTTTACCTGAATCTGCCGGTTAATTATTTCATTAACTATAAAATAACCAAGCCTATCCAATAAAACCAGACTTTCCTGACGGCAGGTCAGATTATCAACGGCCAGATAACCGATTACTCCATCCCTTGATTTTAGAGGAAATAAACAAAATGAAGCAATTCCTTTATCAACAAAATAATCATATGTATCAGGGCAATATGGTTTAAGCTGAGCAACATCATTAATAACTATCAGCTGCTCAACACTGTTTCTTTCTTTATATACTGCTAAGAAATCAGTTAAAGCAGCTGCTGCATCTGCCGCAGCAGTTATCCCTAGCTTCTGCCATTCAAGTCTATTCACACATACTTCTGAACCTGTAGCCAAACCAAAAATATAAGCCCTGCCGGCTCCATAAAAAGCAGCAATATCCCCTAAAACAGCCTTAAGTGCCTGCGTAAAATCAGTACAGTAAACCAGGGAAAAGGCCAAACGCAGGATTATTCCCTTAATATCATAATCATTAAACAGATAATCTGTATTGAAGTCTGCTAACCGCCGGTCATCAGCTCTGCTCATCTCTTCCGAATAAACTACACATTTATTTTTGCCTTCCGCTTTGGCAACTCCTAAGGCGACTCTAGCCCGATTATACAGGCAATCCAAATCAACCTTCTTCTGACCGCCTAAAGCTATCCCAACTGAAACCGAAACATTCTCCTTAACCTGATTAAGTATATAAGGCATAGCTATAAACTGCTTAATCTTTTCCACCGACTTTTCTAATAATTCAATTTTAGGATTATCAGCAAGGAAAAGAACAAATTCATCACTGTAAAACTTACCTGTTATTTTCTGCGCCCCAAAATTAAATTTGATTTGTTCACTTAAATTTTCTACAACTTCCTGGGCCGCAGCATAACCTCTTCTGCTTACCAAATCTCTAAAATTGTCAATATTAAAAATCAACAAAGCAAAAGAATTTTTCAGCCGCAGAGCTTTATTCAGAGCATCCCGCATCATTATCAGAGCAGTTTCTTTATTATAAGTTCCGGTCAGCTCATCCTTTTCCGCCCTTTGCTTTAAAGCCAGCTCAATATTTTTCTGCTCATCAATACTGCGGACATAACAGTACAGATATAAATCTCCAGTAAGGGCATCCTTTAAAAATTTAACTGCTGCATTAACCCAGATGATCTTTCCCTGTCCAATCATACGGCGGTATTCCAGATTAAATGACTTTTTACCTAAAGAATAAAGAGTCTGTAAATTATCATAAGCAAAGAACTTTAAATAACGTTCTTTATCATCTGCATTAACAATCCTTTCTGACTCAGCCTCTAAAAAATGAGCATAAACCATGTCAGAGGACAAGCTGTCCTTATCCTGACCCTGCAAAAATTCAAGCCTGCCCTGAGTAAGATTAACTCTGTAGCTGATAAGCACTTCCTCCTGAGCCGACTGACTGGTTTGCATTTCCTGCTGATACTCAATCTCTGCCAATTTCTGATCCGTAATATCCTCACTGGTTATCACTGCCTTAACAGGCTTTCCGGCCTCATCAAAATTATTCATGCAGGTCAGCCTTAGCCAGCGCCATTCATTTCTGGCCTTATACAACAGCTTAAGCTCAGCCGTAACCACCTTTTCCCCGGAAAACAATTTATCATTGACCGCCAGATAATCGGCAATGCTGTCAGGATGAATATAACCCTGCTGCAGCAAAGCCTCAGGCATACCGTACAATTTACCGACAAAAAGATTGGCCCGAGATACAAGACGGACACGTTTGTACAGACAGCGTTTAACCAGATCATACTCCCAAACATTGACATTGCTTTTGCTCAATACAATATCATAAAGACGCTTTTGATCATTTAATTTTTCCCGCAGCTCATGCTCCTTGGAAACATCAAAGCAGACACTTAGAATTACCGGCTGGCCATTCTCCAACCGGCTTTTCTCTCCCTGCTCCAAAAGCCAGATATAAGTGCCATCGGCTTTGCTCATTCTGTAAGTAAGCTCAAATTTATCGCCTTGGGCCAGCTGTTCCTCAAGCCTTGACAGCAGAGCATTTCTGTCATCGGGATGAATAAGATTTAATAGATCACCTTTAAGAGCCAGCAAAAATTCCTCTTCATCATTATAGCCTAAACATTTAAGCAGACAATCATTGATAAAACAGAATGGATACTGCGGTGCAATATATCTTCCCAAAAGAGGAACGTGAGCCGTTAAAAAATCCAAATGCTTATTTTCTTCTTGAATCAATAGTTCCTTTTTAATCAGCTATCCCTCCTAAATAAAAATTATCCCAATTTACTTACTGCCAATTTTACTTTCTGTCCCTTGCAACAAACGCTGAATATTGCCCCGATGCCGATAAATAACAAAAGCAGCCGCCAAACAGGCAAAATACAAGTAAGGCTTAGGCTGATGAAAAACTATCATCAGCAAGGGAAGCAGCAGTGCTCCCAAAACAGAACCTAAAGACACATAACGGGTAAGAGCAACGACAAGTACAAATACCATAACAGTCAAACAGGTAACGAGCGGTGACAGCATTAAAATAACACCAAGTCCGGTGGCAACCCCTTTACCTCCTTTAAAGCCCAAAAAGCAGGAACAGCTGTGGCCAATGATAGCGATTAAACCGGCAATGACTGCACTAAAATCAGTTCCTAGAAAGTAACGGGCTAAAAACACCGCTGTGATTCCCTTGCCCATATCCAAAATAAGCACCAAAACCGCCGGAAAAACACCCAGATTTCTTAATACATTAGTAGCTCCTATATTCCCGCTTCCCTTACTTCTTATGTCTGTTTCGTAAAAATATTTGCTTACTAAAAGGCCGAATGGAATAGAAGCAAAAAGATAAACAAAGGCCAAAACTAGAAAATACTGCATAAAATCACTCCTAATCATTCTTCTGCCGCAAAGTAAGGTTGATAGGTGTCCCTTCAAAGCCAAAAGCCTCACGCAGACTGTTCTCCAAATAACGCATATAGGAAAAATGCATCAGTTCAGGATCATTGACAAAAAGAGCTATGGTCGGCGGTTCAACCGCTATCTGAGTCGCATAATATAATTTTAACCTTCTGCCCTTATCGCTTGGCATGGCATGCATCATAGTAGCTTCTCTGATCACTTCATTAAGAATAGAAGTCTTTATCCTTCTTGAATGCTGTTCTGCTACATCAACGATGATCTTAAACAACTTATGCACCCGCTGTTTCGTTAAAGCCGAAAGAAAGATTACCGGTGCATAGTTCATAAACAACAGCTCTTCTTTAATCTGCTTGGTCATCTTTTTCATGGTATTGGTTTCTTTTTCTATCAAATCCCATTTATTAACTACTAATATTAGGGCATTGCCCTTTTCATGCGCATAACCGGCTACTCTTTTATCCTGCTCAGTAACTCCGGCCGAGGCATCAATAACTATCAAGGTCACCTTACTTCTTTCCACCGCACGCAGAGAACGCATTAAGCTGTAATACTCAACAGAATCATCCACTTTACTCTTCTTGCGGATACCTGCCGTATCAATAAAAACAAATTTTTCATCTTCCCACTCAAAAACCGTATCAATGGCATCTCTGGTCGTTCCTGCTATATCGCTGACAATAACTCTGTCCTGACCAATCAGCGCATTAACCAAGGACGACTTGCCAACATTAGGCCGGCCTATCAGGGATACAGTAATCGCTTCATCATCATATAATTCAGGAATATAATCAGGGAAATGGTCAACTACTGCCTGAAGTAAATCCCCGGTGCCAATGCCGTGAATACTGGAAATAAGTATCGGGTCCCCCAGACCCAGACTGTAAAAATCATAAATCAAAGGGTCGCCGTATTTTCCTTCCCCCTTGTTGACTGCCAAAAGCACAGGTTTATTAGTTTTGCGCAAAAGAGCCGCAATTTCTTCGTCAGTAGAAGTTGCACCATCCTGAAAATTAAGGACAAAAATAATAACATCTGCTTCCTCCATGGCAACCTTAGCCTGATTGGCAGTTTGAGTCAGGATACTGTCACTGCGGTTAAACTCTATCCCGCCTGTATCAATGATTATAAATTCCCGCCCATTCCATTCACAATCACCGTATAAACGATCCCTGGTAACTCCGGGACGATCCTCTACAATGGCAATCCTTTCACCTATCAAACGGTTAAATAAGGTTGATTTTCCTACATTGGGCCGTCCCACAATAGCCACAATCGGTTTTACGCTCATTATTCCACCTCCAAAATATGCTGCACTAAACTATAAGCATTATTTTCTGCTATGATTACTTTAACCGGTAAAGCCCGCTTAAATTCTGCTAAACTAAGCCCATCTAAAAATAATTCTGCCCCCTCTTTAAACAAGACCTCAGGAAGAATAAGGCAGTCTCCGAGATTTTTATGCTTTAACTGCTCTAAAATATCATGCCCGCTCAAAAGTCCGGTAACTGTTACCGTATGACCTAAAAAGGAATTTTTAATTACCGCAAGATTTACCTGCAAATTTTTAATCTTATTTAAGCGCTCTACTATTCTGACTAAAAATTTAGCCGCTGAAACACCGGAAATTAAAGTAACCGACTTTTTCTGTTTTAGAGCTTTAGGCAGTTTCTTCTCAGCCTGAGCAAACTCATCTAAAAAAATTCGGGAAAGCCCAACTCCGTTTTCAATTTGACGGAACTCTTCATATACTTCGGCTTTCGGCAATTCCAATCCTGCTAGAAGATAAAATTCATCAGCCAAATAAACCAATCTGGTGCCTAATTTTTTCTTCAAGGTTCTCTGCCATTCTTCAACCTGCTCCACTATCGCCAAAGCCTGTTCCCTGGTATAAGGCTCCAAAGGATATAAGCCCTGCCGATGCTTGGTCAGTCCCACAGGAACAACGGCAAGCGACAGTACTGCCGGAAACAATTTAGCAATTTCCTCTATGCTGTTATCCAAAACCTGACCGTCATTAATCCCCGGACACAAAACTATCTGAGTATTAAACTTGATGCCGTCATCAGCTAAACGCTGTAAATAATCCTTAACCCTTTCAGCACTTTGATTGTTCATCATCCTCACCCTGACCTTAGGGTCCATAGCATGCACCGAAACGTAAAGCGGAGTTAAACGGTAATTTTTAATCTTGGCCAAATCCTCTTCCTTCAGGTTCGTCAGAGTTATATAGCTGCCATGCAGAAAAGAAAGACGGTAATCATCATCCTTGCAGTACAAGCTTTCTCTCAGCCCCTCCGGCATCTGATCCACAAAGCAGAAGATACATTTATTCCGGCAGCGCTTTATGCCATCAAAAACCGGCTCCATAAACTCCAGACCCAGATCCTCCTCGGCTTCCTTTTCTATATCAACCAGCCATTCTTCGCCATCTCTTTTACGGATATATAACTCCAGATTTTCCTCACTGCATAAATATTGATAATCTAAAAAATCATAGACAATCTGATCATTGATTTTATATAAATAATCTCCCTTTTCC
>JBJDXG010000021.1:0-1684 GCA_051866555.1 bacterium
TGAATCAGGAGTAAGATTTAAAATGCCCATAATATACGTTCTGCTGCCCCAATTAAATTCTTTTTTAGAGCATTTAGTCGTTTTCTGCATAGGCTTCACTGTATTATCTAAAGCCTGCAAGATATCCTTAGCCAGCTCCTTTAAGCCAAAAGGCTGCATTAAAAGCTTTTTAGCCACCTCCTGATATTGCTTGACGGTTCCGCTCATTAAGATATCACTTTTAGGTGCAGAGCAGTTAATAACTCCGCGGCAGGTAACGGCTTCTGCGCCACGTCCTAACATTTCCTGCTTAATAATGGTAGCAGCCTCTGGTCTTAAGCCTCTGACCTTAATAACCCGATGAAGCAGCTTATTCTGCATTAAGATCTTCCCTCCGTTATCGGGACCAATCAATTCAATTTCCTGCTGAGCAGCTTTAATATCCGGTATAGACAGAACTCTAATTTCATAACTCATTTCTTTCATCTCCTAATAAATCAGCTTTTTATGAGCGGTAGGCATTGCCTCAAATTTCTTACATTCAGCCTGAGCAGAGCATCTGCTGCAAAGCCGTGATAATTTATCCGCTTTCTTGAGATAAGTTCCTAAAACAGACTTCGGTTCACAGGAGCTGCGATGTTCTGCAATAGCCTGACAGATCAAATTTTCTTCTTCTAAGGAAAAACCAGCTTCACGCAAGATAGCTCTAGCCAATCTAGCACTGACTAGAGCATGATCTTCACCGGTCTCATACTGCTGCCACCGTCCAATATCATGCAGCAGAGCCGCAGCATAAACTATCTCCTGAGAACATCTTTCTTTATTTTCCAAAAGCAAAATATAAGTTATTCTGGCTGTATCAAGAAGATGCTGATAACCATGACAGCAAAAAATACGATCAGCTTCCTTTTCCTCATTACGAGCTAAATAATCAAGATAGGAAACTGAAGAAAGAATTTTTTCTACTCTTTGCATGATCAGCCTTTAATCAAAGAGAAGGCCTCTGCTCTGGTTGCTTTGCTAGCTCTGAAAATACCTCTTACCGCAGAAGTCAAAGTTCTTGAACCAGGTTTCTTTACTCCCCGCATAGTCATGCACATATGCTCAGCTTCAACGACAACCAAAACCCCTTTAGCATCAAGCACATCCATAATAGTATCAGCCACCTGACTGGTAAGCCTTTCCTGAAGCTGCGGTCTTTTCGCAATAATATCCACTACTCTGGCCAGCTTGCTTAAACCAGTAACCTTCCCTCCCTGAGGAATATAAGCCACATGAGCTTTACCGAAAAACGGCACAAAATGATGCTCACACAGCGAATACACAGGAATATCACGAACTAAAATCATCTCATCATGATTTTCAGTAAAAGTAACTGTAAGCGGTTCCTTTGGGTCCTGATGCAAGCCACTTAAGATTTCTTCGTACATTCTAGCAACACGTGAAGGAGTATTAACCAGTCCTTCTCTGTCAGGATCTTCCCCTATGGCTTCCAAAATCATTCTAAATGCTTTCTCTATCTTCTCATGGTCAAATTTTCTATTTTCCATTCTTGACTCCTCCTTTGTTTAAGTGGATTACTAACACATCTCTTATTATAGCCAAGGTTTTTTATAACAGCAAGTATTATTTTGCGAAAATTGCAAAATTATTTAAAGGCTAAAGAAAAAAGAAAGACAAAAAATGTCTTTCTTTTATTATGTTC
>JBJDXG010000022.1:0-1682 GCA_051866555.1 bacterium
CATAAAAAAGAGCCTATGGATATGAAGACCTTCAGAATGACGGAATGGGTCAAGGGCGGTATCTTCAGTGATGTCTGCACCGATGATTTTGTAGTAAATCCAACGGTAATGACCGGTATTTATCGGCAAAGAGTGCCTTCCTGGGATAATGCCCGTCTGGCGGCTCCTTGTGAGTTTAATTGTCCGGCTTCTATTCCGACTCAGCAGAGATACAATCTTCTGCGAGCCGGCAAATATGAAGAGGCTTATAAATTAGTGCTTAAATATACTCCGTTTCCCGGCTCTGTCTGCGGCAGTGTCTGTCCTAACCCATGTATGGACGGGTGCAGCCGGGGAACGATAGACCAGGCGATACAAATAGGGCCGTTAGGCAGATGCTCCATTGATGTTAAGCTGCCGCGTCCGGAAGCGAAGACCGGGAAGAAAATCGCGGTGCTCGGCGGCGGTGTAGGCGGACTTAGTGCAGCTTGGCAGCTGGCTTTAGCCGGTCATGAGGTTACAGTCTATGAAGCTGATGAGAAGATGGGCGGCAAGCTGGAGCAGGTTATTCCAAGAGCTCGTCTGCCGCATGAGATTTTAGAAAAGGAACTGCAAAGAATCAGTGATATTGGCGTTAAGTTTGTCAATAATTATCAAGTTGATGCGGAAAAATTCCAGGAGCTGAAGGCTAGTAATGATGCGGTAATCGTGGCAACCGGAGGACATAAGGCGAGAGTTTTCCCTTGGCCCGGCAATGAAAGAATAGTTAAGGGACTGGATTTCTTAAAGGCTATCAATAAAGGGCAAAAGCCGGAGGTCGGCAAAAGAGTCGTAGTAATCGGCTGCGGCAATGCCGGTATTGATGTGGCTATGGGTGCTTATCAGATGGGCGCTGAAGCGGTTACCTGCATTGATGTGCAGAAGCCGGCTGCTTTTGATAAGGAAATAGTTCAGTTCAAAAGACTGGGCGGAGAAATCATTTGGCCGGTAATGACCCAGGAAATTACGGCTGAGGGCATTGTAGCCGCTGACGGCAGAGTGATTCCGGCCGATACGGTGATAATAGCGGTCGGCGAATCTCCGGTGCTGGATTATCTGCCTGAGGGCATTAACAAGTTCAGAGACTGGGTTCTGCCTAATGAGGATACCAGCATTATGGAAGGCGTTTTTGCGGCTGGCGATGTGATAAAACCGGGACTACTTATCCATGCGATAGCGGCCGGCAAGAAGGCAGCGGTGGCAGCCGATGCTTATGTGCTGAACAAGCCGTATAAGCCGGAGGCTGACAAGGCTCTGATAGAGCAGGAAAGATTGAGCAAGGCTTATTTTGGCAAATGTCATGCCTGTGATTTGCCGGAGGCAAAGGATGACTTTAAGCGGTGTATCAGCTGCGGAACCTGCCGTGATTGTCAGATGTGCTATAATTCCTGTCCGGAAAAGGCGATTACCAGACAGGTGCTTTCTGATGGCAGCGTTAAATATCTGTCCAATCCGAATAAATGTATCGGCTGCGGTATTTGTGCCGGTGTCTGCCCTTGCGGCGTTTGGACGCTTAAGCCTAATGAGGAAGTAATTCCGATGTATAAAACTTATAATAAATAATGCTAACCCCCTTTACTGGATAAAATCCGGCGAAGGGGGTTTTTCGTGATATGATATAGTAAATTTATTATATGTGTGGTATTGTTATAAGAAAAGTAATG
>JBJDXG010000023.1:0-7206 GCA_051866555.1 bacterium
TTTGGCTATTGGTACGATTCATCATCTTTATATTTATAATGCCGATAATCCGCCGGAAGGCACGATCGCTAAAAGAAGCAGCTGTGCTGTTTTAGTGGATCATATGCAAACAGTAATGATGCAAAGTGGTCTGTATGAAGAATTAGCTCAGTTGGACCAATATTTAGAAGAATATGAAAAGGCTAAAATAGCTGATCCTGCCAGAGCTCATACTTTGCAGCATTTGATTTTAGAAGAAGCAGAAAAGTCTAACTTAGATAAACAAATTGATCTTAGTACGGCTCAGGATAATTTTGCAGAAGTTATAGAAAAAATTCATGGGATTTTGTCAACTGTAAGGAATACTCAGATTCAAAATGGAATGCATATCTTTGGTCAGCTTCCGGAAGGAGAAAAAAGATTAGAATTTATTAACTCTATTCTGCGTTTTGACAGTGGGGACAAGCTGTCTTTACGTGCGGCTGTAGCCCAGCTTATGGATTTGAATCTTGGCAGTATGTTGGAAAATCAATCTTTTGTACTACCTCGTTTTGGTAAGACCTATGGTTCATTGTTAGAAGAAATTGATATATTTGCTAAGAAATTCATCAGTAAGCTGATGCAGGGGCAGAAGGTTACTTTGGATTATGCCAAAGAAGTGATGCAGGATAAGCTGCTTGCTCCGAAATTTTTAGAGGATTTAAACAGCCTTTTGCCGCGTGTTGAAGATTTGAATCAGCGAATTGAAGCGTCTAAAGAGATAGAAGCTCTTCTGTCCGGTTTTGCAGGAGCTTATATTCCTGCCGGACCATCAGGTTTGATTACCCGGGGGCGCGATGATGTTTTGCCGACTGGCCGTAATTTCTATTCTTTGGATCCGTATCGTGTGCCGACTAAAGCGGCCTATAAGGTCGGACAAAGATTGGCCGATAAGGTTGTGGAAAAGCATCTGGCAGAAGAAGGTGTGTATCCGCAGAATATGGCTATTTATTGGATGTGCAATGATATTATGTGGGCTGACGGCGAAGGGCTGGGGCAAATGTTTTACCTGCTGGGAGTGCGGCCAAAGTGGTCCTCTAATGGTCGGGTGACAGGCTTGGAAGTAATTCCTTTGGAAGAGCTTGGCCGGCCCAGAATAGATATAACTGTGAGAGTTTCCGGTATTACACGGGATAATTTCCCTAATTGTCTGGAGCTTTTGGATGAAGCAATTCAAATGGTAGCCGAGCTTGATGAACCTTTGGAGCAAAATTATGTTCGCCAGCATACTCTGGATAAATTTGCTGATAAGCAGCCGGAAGAATTGAGTCAAGATGAGTGGCGGGAAGGAACCTTGCGGATTTTCGGAGCTAAGCCGGGGACATATGCGGCTGGAGTTAATCTGGCGGTTTATGCCAGTGCCTGGAAGGAAGAAAAAGATCTTGCCGAGATTTTTGTTTTCTGGAACGGTTATGCCTATGGCAAGGGTACTTATGGTGAAGAGTCTTATCAGGCACTGCAGTCAAGCTTGAAAACAGTGGATATAACTTATAATAAAGTGGTTAGCGATGAATATGATTTGTTTGGCTGCTGCTGTTATTTTGGTACTCATGGCGGAATGACTGCTGCTGCCAGAGTGGCTTCTGGGAAAGAAGTTAAAACATATTATGGCGATACAAGAGAGCCAGAACATGTTGAAGTAAGAAGTCTGGCTGATGAAGTAAGAAGAATTGTTCGGACTAAACTGTTAAATCCAAAATGGATAGAAGGACAGAAAGAACATGGCTATAAAGGAGCAGGAGATATTTCTAAACGGATAGGGCGAGTTTATGGCTGGGAAGCAACTACTCAGGAAGTTGATGACTGGATTTTCGATGATATAACTAAAACCTTTATGCTGGATGAAGAAAACAGAAAATTTTTTGAAGAAAATAATCCTTGGGCTTTGGAAGAAATCGGACGCAGGCTTTTGGAAGCTAATCAGAGGGGACTTTGGGAAGCGGATCCGGAAGTACTGGAAGGACTGAAGGAAACTTATCTTGAGGTTGAAGGCTGGCTGGAAGAAAAGATGGGTGATGTTGAGGGAGAATTCCAAGGCGGTTCAATTGATATCCTGACGACAGAAGAAGTTGCAGATTGGGGAGCTAAAATGGCTGAAGTCAGAGCGAAGCTGGAACAAAAGAAATGAAAAGAATTACTTGGCTGTTGATAATTTTTATATGTTTAGGCTGTGGAGTATATTTTTATTATAATACGAAAAATGCTTTAAAGAATGACCGTCAGGTGAGCAAAAATAAAATACAGATAATAGATGAAGCAGGCAGGACAACAGTTCTGCCTGCAATTCCTTAAAAGATTCATGTCGAAATGCTAAAAAAATTTTGGAATTTAGAATTGCAGGGTATCTGGGGCTATCCGGAGAAATGAAATTAATTTGTTGCTAGTAGCTGAGGGAGGTTGTTTTATGCAAAAATATAAAATCAGTTTAGTAGTTATTGCAATATTAATATTTTTTCTGACTGGGTTGAGTATATATTTAAATTCTCAAAGAGAAGAAACTGCAGTGAGCAGTAATAAAATTATGCTGGAAGATTCTGTTGGCAGAAAAGTAGATGTTGTTTGTCCGCCGCAAAGAATAATTGCTCTTAATACTGATGCTGCTGAATTAATTTGTGCTTTGGGAGAAGAAAAGAGGATTGCAGCGGTTACAGACGGAGATAAATTTCCTCCGGTTTTAAATCAAAAGCAGAAAGTAGGGGTATTTACGGCTCCCAGCTTAGAAAAGATTTTATCTCTTAATCCTGATTTAGTTATTGCTTATAGTGGTTCAGTAAAATCTGAAGCACTGCAGCAGTTGAGTAAGAGCGGTGTACCAGTTTTATTGTTAGACTGTTATAAACTCAGCAGTTTTAAAGAAGATGTAAGAAAGTTAGGTAAGATTCTGCAGAAAGAGGAATTGGCCCAGGAATATTTAGCTGCTTTTGATAAGTATTTAAAACTGATAGAAGACAGGGTAAAGCAAATACCGGAAGAAAAAAGAAAACGTGTTTACATAGAATCATATTCTGATTATAGTACAGTAAGCAAAAGCGGAGCAGCTCAGATGGTTGAGACTGCAGGAGGCATAAATATAGCCGGGGATATGTCTAAGACTTATAATCAAGTCAGTCCTGAATGGGTAGTTACGCAAAATCCGGATGTAATTATTAAAGGAGCAGGCAGCAGCATTGTATCTGGTTATCATAAAGATGATTCTTCAATGAAACATGCGGTTGATAATATTATGCGCAGAGTAGGCTGGGATAAAATACAGGCAGTAAAAACGGGCAATGTATTCATTTTATCGACTGATTTGTGGACCGGTCCACGTCAATTGATAGGCATTATTTATATAGCCAGATGGCTTTATCCCGATTTGTTTGCTGACCTTGATCCGCTGAAAATCCATACTGAAATTTTGGAGAAGTATCATCATTGTGATGCTAAAGGCGCCTGGGCTTATCCTAATTAATTTGCCTGGAATACAGCACTGAATTTTAAATAATATTGTGCAAAATAGAACAATATTACTTGACAAATTTCGCTAAATAATTTAAGCTAAAGAAGTAATAGTATTCATGAAGAATATGAAATTATGTATTTAAAACAGGTAAAATTATATAGTATTTGAGATTAACCATGAAGGTTAAATTTGTCACCTATGAGGCGGCACATTCCTTCATGGTTTTTTTATTTGATAAAAACAGGAGGGCAATGAGTAAATGAATTCAGCAGAACGCTTAAAGGAAATTTATGAAAAAAAAATCTGGCGAAAAACCTGTACGGTTTTGCTCATGAGTTTATTACTGGTTGTAATAGCTATGTATTCTATTGCTGTGGGGGCTGCTTCCATAAGTATAGGGGATGTGGCCAGAGCTATTGGCAACAAACTTTTCAATCTGCATTTTATTTATGACAACAATTTAGCTGAAACCATTGTGCTGCAGCTAAGAATGCCAAGAACAATATTGGCAATTTTAACAGGAATCAGTCTGGCGGGAGCAGGTGCTGTAATGCAGGGCATTTTGCATAATCCTTTAGTTAGTCCTTATACCTTAGGAATGTCGGGAGCAGCTTCTTTAGGGGCGGCAATTGCTATTGTTTTGGGCAAGGGTTTATTAGGAGCTTATTTTGATGTGTTAGGTTCTTATTTTATTGCTTTTAATGCTTTTGCCTTTGGTTTTTTAACTATATTTTTGATTATTGGGTTTTCCAGACTGAAAGGCAATTCTCCGGCAGTTTTAGTTTTGGCCGGGGTGGCTCTGGGTTATATCTTTTCAGCCGGAGTATCGGCTCTTAAATATTTTTCGGATAATGAGGCCTTGAAAGATCTTGTTGTCTGGTTAATGGGCGGTATGTGGGGTGCTACTTGGCAGGCTGTTGGGCTTTTAATGCCGATAGTAACTATTTGCATGCTGATTTTGTTATCGTATGCTTGGGATATGAATGCTCTTTCAGCAGGTGAAGATGTGGCAGTTAATTTAGGGGTCAATGTGAAAAAGCTGCAGCTGATTTGTCTGACAGTATCTACTCTGGCGGCTTCAGCTACAGTTGCTTTTACAGGGATAATAGGCTTCATAGGGTTAGTGGCGCCGCATATTTCACGGGCAATTGTCGGTAATGATAATAGATTCTTAATACCTTGTTCCTGTGTGCTTGGAGCTTTGATTTTATTATTTTCTGATACTGTTGGACGAGTAATTATGGCTCCTGCTGAAATACCGGTAGGCATCGTTACTGCTCTCTTGGGCGGTCCGTATTTCCTTTATATGCTGTTAAAGAAGAAGAGAGTTTATTAGGAGGAATAGGGATGAAGATAAAAATAAAGGATGTTGATTTTTCTTATAATTCTGTTCATATTTTAAAAAAAGTGTCTTTAAATGTTCATTCAGGAGAGGTTTTAAGCATAGTAGGACCTAATGGTGCAGGAAAATCAACTTTGCTTAAATGCATGGTGCGGTTACTGAAGTTGGATGATGGTTCAGTCTATTTGAACGGTGAGGATATTTTCAAAATGGATTCTAAAGAATTGGCGAAAGCTATGGGCTATGTTCCGCAGACAAGCCGGGATATTTTTCCCTTTACAGTCATGGAGACTGTTTTAATGGGGCGGAAGCCTCATTTAAAATGGGATGTTAATGCCGAAGATTTGCAGATAGTTGATAAAATGATGCGGTATATGCATGTTGACCATTTAGCCGAAAGGTCTATCGACCAGTTAAGCGGCGGACAGAAACAGAAGGTATTTGTAGCGCGTGCTTTGGCTCAGCAGCCGGATGTTTTTCTTTTTGATGAGCCAACCAGCAGTTTGGATATTCGTCATCAGCTGGAGGTTTTTGAAACAATTCATCGTTTAGCCAAAGATGAAGGCAGAACTATTGTTGTGGTGGTTCATGATCTTAATTTGGCTGCCCGTTTTTCTGAAAGACTGGTTATGCTGAAAAACGGAGAGATTTTTGCCGCAGGGACTCCTGAAGAGGTTATTACTAAAGAGCATATAAGGCAAGTTTATCAGGTTGAAGCAGAGATTATGAACAGTAAGTTTGGTCCATATATTTGGCCGATAAGATCATTAGCAGAGGATTAATAATCATGAGAAAATTTATATGCAATTTGTGTTTGCCAATGCTGCTCTTGCTGTTAATTATTATATTATTTAATAATAGTTCTAAAGAAGCTTTGGTTGTTCAGCAATCTAAAAAGATAACTATTGTGGATTCCATGCAAAGAAGGGTGGAAGTACCTTCGCCGCCGCAGAGGGTAGTTGTTTTAAATGGGGATGTTGGGGAATTAATCTGTGTTTTAGGCTGTGAAAAAAATATCGTAGGGACCTCTGATACTATTAATTTTCCGCTGGCTTTAAAAGATAAGCCGAAAGTTGGTCGGTCCTTTACTCCTAATATTGAAAGAATTCTTGCTTTAAAGCCTGATGTAATATTTGGTTATGGAGGCTTTTTAAAGCCTGACTTGCTTAAGCAGATAGAACAGACAGGTATACCGGTTGTACTATTGGATTGTTTTAAACTTAAAACCTTTAATCAAGATACTTTAATTCTTGGACAAATATTTAATGAAGAGAAGAGGGCTCAGGAATATCTTGACTATATGGATAATTATTTAAATCTGATTACTCGGAGAATTAGTCAGGTACCATTGTCTGAAAGACAAAGAGTATTTTTAGAGGCGTACAGTGATTATGGAACCGTCAGAAATATTGGAGCAGCTGAGATGCTGCAAGCTGCCGGAGGTATTAATGTAGCCCAGAGTTTAAATCAGGTATATCCTAAAGTGAGTTCGGAATGGATAATCCAGGAGAATCCTGATGTTATAGTTAAGGGGGTGAGTAAGGTCCCTTCTGGTTATGGGATAGAAAATACTGGTTTTGTTTCAGAACATCGGCGTATAGTCAGTCGGCCCGGCTGGGAAAAAATTGCGGCTGTTAAAAATGACAGAGTATATTTGCTTTCCTGCGACATTTGGACCGGTGCGCGTGAAGTAATAGGAATAGCTTATATGGCTAAGTGGTTATATCCTCAGCTGTTTCAGGATTTGCATCCAGAAAAAATTCATGCTGATGTTCTGCAAAGATTTCATCATGTGACTCTGAAAGGAACATGGGTATATCCTGACAGATAATAAAGGAAGGAAGGCTTAAAATGAAAAAAATTGCATTTTACGGGAAAGGCGGTATTGGCAAATCAACAACTGCGTCCAATGTTTCGGCTGCCTTGACAAAGTTAGGACAGGCGGTCTGTCAAATAGGCTGTGATCCTAAAAATGACTCAACCAGACTTTTGCTTGGTCGGGTATGCCGTGAAACGGTGCTAGAACAGGTGAAAAAATATGGAGAGGATTTAAAGAAGGAGCAAGTGCTGCATATAGGATTTGGGGGAGTCAAATGCATAGAAGCAGGTGGTCCTGAACCGGGAGTAGGCTGTGCCGGGAGGGGGATTATTGTAGCCTTGGAAAAAATCAATGAACTGAAAATAATTGCGGAGAATGAGCTGGTTTTATATGATGTTCTGGGCGATGTGGTCTGTGGTGGTTTTGCAGTTCCTATCAGAGAAGGCTATGCTACTGATATTTATATAGTATCATCAGGAGAATTGATGTCATTATATGCGGCGAATAATATTGCCAAGGGAATCAAACGCTTTGCCTCCCGAGGTAAAGTAAGGCTTGCCGGCATTATCGGCAACAGCCGTAATG
>JBJDXG010000024.1:0-7194 GCA_051866555.1 bacterium
GCATTACATTCACCTGTCTTTCTTTGCTTTTATTTATATTTTACTATATTTTATACTAAAATTCTAGTCCAGCTTTGAAAAATAAGTCGAAAAATAAAAAAACTTGCTGCAATTTTTCAATCACAGCAAGCTTTTTCTTACTCTGCCTGGCTTAAAGCCTGTTCTATTCTGTCTAAGCCTTCTTTAATCTGTTCTAAGGAATTAGCATACGAAATCCGTAAATAGCCTTCAGCACTAAAAGCCGTACCGGGTACTAAAGCAACCCTGGCTTCGGTAAGCAGTACATTAGCTAAATCAGCAGAATTATTTATTTTGTTCCCGCCAATGCTTTTGCCAAAGAGTTCCCTGACATTAGGGAAAACATAAAAAGCGCCCCCCGGCTTACAGCATTTAATACCCGGCATCTTGTTCAGCCGTTCAACCATATAATTGCGTCTCTTTTCAAACTCCTGCCGCATTTCTTCGGCAGCTGTCTGATCGCCTGATAAAGCCTCTACTCCGGCCTTCTGCGCCATGGAAGCTGCATTAGAGGTCATATGGCTCTGCAGCTTATTCATCGCCTTAATAACCTCTTTAGGCCCGGCCGCATAACCGATCCGCCAGCCGGTCATCGCATAGCCCTTGGATAATCCGTTAATCACTATTGTCGCTTTCTTAGCTTGCTCACTCAAAGAAGCAAAGCTGATATGTTTATTGCCGTCATAAACTAATTTCTCATAGATTTCATCAGAAATAACCCAAAGCTTATGCTCTAAAATAACTTCAGCCAAGGCTTCGAGTTCTGCTTTAGAATAAACGGCACCAGTCGGATTGCTCGGACTGGTCAGCACGATTATCCTGCTTTGCGGGGTAATTACCGCTTTTAAATCTTCAGGGCATAATTTAAAGCCATTTTCTTCCCTGCCCTCAGCAAATACCGGAATGCCTCCCGCCAGCTTGATCTGCTCACAATAGCTGACCCAGCAGGGAGTAGGCACGATCACCTCGTCCCCAACTTCACACAATACCTGGAAAGCATTATATAATGAATGCTTAGCCCCGGAGGAAACTATAATTTCATCCGGCTGATAAATAAGAGCATTGTCCCGTTTCAGCTTAGCCGCAATAGCAGCTTTAAAATCATCAGCCCCTCCTACCGGCATATATTTAGTAAATCCATCAGCAATAGCCTTCATCCCTGCCTGCTTAATCGCCAGCGGAGTATCAAAATCAGGTTCCCCTACGCCAAAGGCTATTACATCGATTCCTGCCTTTTTCATTTCCTTCGCTTTAGCCGCAATAGCCAAAGTAGAAGATGGGCTTATCGCTTCCGCTCTTTTCGCTAGTCTCATTTAAAAAAGTCCCTCCTTATAAGTACGGATTGCTCACTTTTTCCCTGCCGATAGTTGAAGACGGACCATGTCCGGAATACACAACCGTTTCATCAGGTAAAATAAGCAGCTTTTCCTTAATCATTTCAATTAACAGACCGCCGTTTCCTCCCGGGAAATCACTCCGGCCCACAGAACCGGCAAACAAGGTGTCCCCAGTAAAAACACAGTCCTCACCTTTTAAACATATCCCGCCCGGAGTATGACCGGGAGTTGCCACTACCTCCAGGGTCTGCTGACCAAAGGAAATGATGTCTCCCTCAGAAAGAAGCCGGTCAGGCAAAACAGAAACAACATCAGCTCCAGTAAAAGCCGATAAATTCTTTACCGTATCGGTCAGCATGCAAACATCATCTTCTTTAATCAGAAGCTCTGCTCCGGTAGCTTTTTTCACTTCATTGTTAGCCCCGATATGATCCACATGACCATGAGTATTAATGATATACTTAATCTTCCAGCCCAAGGATTCAATAGTCTGAACTATCCACTGACCATTAGCACCCGGGTCAATTACCACCCCTTCTTTGGTCTGAGAACAGCCCACTATATAGCAGTTAGCCTCTAAATTGCCCACAGGCAGCGTTTTAATCTCCAACATAACAATTCATCTCCTTCTTTAAGTTGGAATACCGCGGTAAACATCAGAAACATAAGATACTTCTTTTAAGCGGTTAATGACCGTATTCAGCTGCTCCATATTCCTTACCTGCAAGGTAATGCTTAAACGGGCATCACCGTTTTTATTAGTATGAGTATTCACTCCTATTATATTAGTTTTCGTTTCAGCAATAGCCAGAGAAACATCGGCTAAAAGATTCATCCTGTCTATCGCTTTAATCTCCAGCTGTACCGGATAGACATTATTGTTATCCTTAACATCTCTTTCCCAGCCTACTTCAACTATTCTTCCGTCATTATGCTTTAAGCTGCGGACATTAGGACAGTCGGCCCGGTGAATAGCTACCCCTTTGCCCCGAGTCACATAACCGATTATCCTGTCCCCCGGCAGAGGATTGCAGCAGCGGGAAAGATGAACCAGCATATTACCTTCTCCCTTGACTGAAATTCCTTCCGGATTGGAGGTGCCTTTTTTAACCGGCTCCTTGACCTGCAGGAGCGTGCTGTTCACTTCTTCCTCAGGAACGGCCTCCTCCCGCCGTTCATTTTGGGCAAACCGCTTAACTATCTGCACAGCAGTTAATTTGCCAAGACCAATAGAAGCCATCAAATCATTAATATTATTGCAGCCAAACTGTTTAGCTGATTCCATAATCTTATCTGTTTTCATAAAGGAATGAACTGTAAAGCCCTGCTTGCGCAGCTCTTTTTCCAACAGCTCCTTGCCGCGCATGATGCTTTCATCTCTTTTTTCCAGCTTAAACCAGTGCTTGATCCGATTTTTAGCCTTGGAGGTCTTAACAAAGGAAAGCCAGTCGCCGCTGGGACCAGTACCTACCTTAGCCGTTAAAATCTCAATAATATCCCCGTTGCGCAGGACATGATTAAGCGGCACAATTTTGCCGTTGATCTTAGCCCCTACACAGCGATAACCGATATCGGTATGAATATCAAAGGCATAATCCACCGGTGTGGAACCGGCAGGCAGATTGATTACATCACCCTTCGGAGTAAAAACGAATACCTCGTCCTGAAACAAATCTATCTTCAGGGTTTCCATGAACTCATTAGCGTCCTTCAAGTCCCTCTGCCAGTCAAGGAGCTGCCGTACCCAGGCAAGCTTTCGCTCAAACTCCTCATGGTGCCGCCCGCCCTCTTTATAACGCCAGTGAGCAGCTATCCCATATTCCGCTATCCGATGCATCTCCCAGGTCCTTATCTGCACCTCCAGCGGCTGGCCGTTCGGCCCAATAACCGTAGTATGCAGCGACTGGTACATATTCATTTTCGGCATGGCTATGTAGTCTTTAAACCGGCCGGGAATAGGCTTCCAGAGGGCATGAACCGTTCCTAAGACCTCATAGCAGTCTATTACCGTTTTCACAATGACCCGAAAAGCCGTCAGATCATAAATATCCTCAAAATTCTTTCTCTTTTTGACCATCTTCTGATAAATGCTGTAAAAATGCTTAGGCCGACCCTGGATATCGGCTTCAATGCGCACCTCCTTCAGCTTCTGCTGTAAAATGGTCTTTACTTCGTTAATGTATTCTTCTCTTTCTCCGCGTTTCTGAGCCACCTTTTCTATTAAATCATAGTAAGCATCAGGCTCCAGATAGCGCAGAGTCAGATCCTCCAGCTCCCATTTAATATGAAAAATCCCTAACCGATGAGCTAAGGGGGCATAAATATCTAAGGTCTCACGTGCTATCCTTTTCTGCTTCTTTTCCGGCAGGAAATTCAAGGTCCGCATATTATGCAGACGGTCAGCCAGCTTAATAATGATAACCCGCATATCGCGAGCCATCGCAATAAACATCTTCCGCAGATTTTCTACCTGCTGCTCCTCACTGGAACGGAAAGCTATTTTACTCAGCTTAGTTACTCCGTCAACTAAATCGACCACCGTCTTGCCGAATTTCTTCTCCAAATCATCGTAAGTTACTTCTGTATCCTCTAAAACATCATGCAGCAAAGCGGCAATGATCGTCGCAATATCTACCTGCAGCTCAGTCAGAATCAGAGCCACACCAACCGGATGAACAATATAGGGCTCTCCTGATACCCGAAATTGGTTTTCATGTGCTTCCCTGGCAAACTCATAAGCCGTCTTAACCAGCTCCAAATCCTTTTCCGTATGGTAATACTGACCTATCGCCTGCAGCAAATCCTCAATTAACTCCATTTTTCCTGCCTCTCTTCCTTAGCCCCTTTACTGTTAGTATTGCACCAAAGACATAACAGCATTATTATTCGGCAGCTTTTTTCTGCCCGCAAGCTCACAAAGCTCTATCAGAAAGCCGCAGCCGATAACCTCTCCGCCCAGCTGTTCCACCAGATTTACCACTGCGGAAATAGTTCCTCCGGTAGCTAAAAGATCATCGACTATTAAGATCTTCATTCCCGGCTTAATCGCATCCTCCTTAATTTCCAGCGTATCCTGACCATACTCCAGCGTATAAGTATAATCCACTACCTTGCCGGGTAACTTACCAGGCTTACGCACAGGCACAAAGCCCACACCCAATTCATAGGCAACCGGTGCCCCGACTAAAAAGCCCCTGGCCTCCGGCCCCACTACCAAATCAATGGGCTTACCGCGAAAATAGTCAGCAATAGCTTTAATCGCATAGCAATAGGCTTCTCCGTCTTTAAATAAAGTAGTTATATCCTTGAAACTAATTCCCGGCTGAGGATAATCCTCAATAACCGCTATCTTGGACTTTAAATCCATCAAAACCCACTCTCCTTCTCTTCTAAATATCTTGGCAGAGAAGCTAAATCGAACCTCTTAGCCGGCTTAGGCAGACAGAAAATCAATTGCTTTCCGCCGTCAAGCTCCCGGTCTAAAAGCTCCATTTCCTCCAGCAAATCAAGTCCGGCTCTAATCATAACAGAATTGACCGGCATTTTGCCAGCTTTCTTCAGCCACTGCTCGATTTCCCTGATACTTAACTGCAAAAAAATATTTTCTTCTCTTTTTTCCTGGGGAATCCGCTTTTTCAATTCACAGTAAAGAAAAGCCAGAAAATCACGTTTAACTAATAAATCAGTCCATTTTTCTCTTAAATCTTTAACTTTAAAAATATTCTCTTCCGGTTCTTTTTTTTCCTTTGTAAAAAATTTACTATATAAACGGTAAAAAGGCGCTGTGCTATATAAAACAGGCAGATTGCCAAAATGGCAGCGGTATATCAGCCGTCCTATCCGCCACAGAGGCAGAGCCAAATGAGCATATTCCTGAGATGAACCGGAATTTTTCAGCTCCAGACCTATCTGCAGCAGGTTGTCCCGCAAAGCAACTGCCCAGCAGCAGAGATACTCTTCCTTTTGCAGATAAGCATAAATTCTTTTTTGCAGCCACAAGGGAAGTACACCCAGCTCATGACCCGCTTTATCCAGCACTAAGGTCTTTTTTCGGCTGATCATTTTCAGATTAAGGCTTTCTCCCAGCTTAAGCTCCTCCATACCGGCTTTAAGAGGAAGTGAGGTAACCCAAAAGCCCGTTTCCTGAAATTCCTCTCCTACTTCCTGCAAATCATTAAGACAGAGCTGGAGTCTCGGATTATTGCGGAAATAATCATTGCGGTTTAAGGTAAAAGCCAGACGGTATTCCTTTTTTTTGCTTAACTTTAAACAGCAGTCCCCATGTTTAAACCAAACGCCGTCAACTATCACCGTACCGGTCCTGACCTTTAAACGCAAATGGCTGGCATCCTGCCCCATGGTGGAATATTCAACCAAACGGCTGGGCAGACAGGAAAGAAGCGGCTGAGGATTATCCTGCCCGTAAGGCGCTAAAGCATTTATCTCCTCCAACAGCTTAAAGGAAAGGTCATCTAAATCAATATCAGTCAAATCGAGCGGCAAAAGCGGAACAAAGTCCTCTTCGGTCAAGGTTTCCGCCGCTAAACGCTCCATACTGCTCCGAAAAGCAGCCAGATTTTCCTCCATCAAAGTAAGACCGGCCGCCAATTCATGTCCGCCATAATTTTCTAAAAACTCTGCCTGCTGCTGTAAAGCCTTAAAAAGATGAAAGCCCCTTATGCTTCTCGCCGAACCCTTTAACTTACCATTATTGCGGCTCAGCAAAATAACCGGCTTATAATACTCCTCCACCAGCTTAGACGCTACAATGCCGATAACCCCCAAATGCCAGTTGTCTCCGGCCAAAACGATTATGGGCTTATCGGCAAACTCATAAGCCAGCCGCTTAGCCTCCTCAAAGATATCATCGCCGATCTTTTTTCTTCTTTTATTTTCACTTTCCAAAAACTCAGCTATAGTTTCAGCTGTGCCGAGCTCCTTAGCCGTCAATAGCTCAACACCAAGACAGGTAGGATTTACTCCGACCGCTGAAAAGGTCGGAGCCGCAGCAATTATAGTCTTTAATTCCGGAGATAATTCTTCCGAGCATAAACGGCCCAGAGCATTTAAACGGGGAGCAAAGACAAAGCCTACTGCCGTAGTATCAATCACCTTGCCCTGCATTCCGGAATACTTAGACAAGGCCTGCCAGAATAAAAATCTGCTCTGGGTGATTTGCCTCAAACCGTCTGACACCAAAATTCTGTTTTCCCCCAGCAGAGAAACAATGTCAGCAATCGTACCCAAAGCCGCAATTTCTCTAAGACCGGCTAAAAAGCTGTCAGCCTCATTCTTACCCTCAACTAAGGCGGAAGCCAGCTTATACGCCACTCCTACTCCGGCCAGTTCCTTAAAAGGATACCGGCTGTCAGTCCTTTTGGCATTAATGACCGCTATAGCCTCGGGCAGCTCAAAGCCCGGATTATGATGGTCGGTTATTATCAAATCCATACCTTTTTCCCTGACCAGCCGAGCTTCCTCCAAGGCTGCTACCCCGCAGTCAACCGTAATAATCAGCTTAATGCCCCTTTCGGCTTCCAGAGAGAGAGCCTTTTCATGCAGGCCGTAGCCCTCCAACAGGCGGTGCGGCAGATAATACTCCGCCTCTAAGCCTAAAAAACGCAGGGTCAAAAGAAGCAGGGAAACGCTGGTAATGCCGTCAACATCATAATCTCCGTAAATAAGCACCTTTTCCTGCTTAGCCAGGGCCTCTCTGATACGATTTACCGCCTTAGTCATATCGGGAAGCAGAAAAGGGTCAGATAAATCAGACAGCTTGCTGTGAAGGAAGCTTCTGATTTCATCTGCTTCCTTAAAGCCGCGCCGGATAAAAATTTTT
>JBJDXG010000025.1:0-7193 GCA_051866555.1 bacterium
CACTTACCCTTTCCTGCTGAAAGGCTTTTAAAACCTTAGCCTGATTAAAAGCAGCAATTTTATCGATTCCCTGATAATAGCCAGCTATTAATTTTTCTGCTTTTTCTGCTGCATTTTTTAAATCATCTGCAACGGCAAAAAATTTTTCCAATATTAAAACGCCTCCTGTATAAATTAAGTACACTTGAAAAAAAACTAAGGCCCAGGGCCTTAGTTTTTTGCTTATTCTATAAAACTAATTTGGTTTTAAATCTTTCAATTGCTTTTAAAGTATTTTCTCGGCTGCCAAAAGCTGTTAAACGAAAATATCCTTCTCCGCTGGGACCAAAACCAACTCCAGGTGTTCCTACTACATTAGCTTCTGTTAATAATTTATCAAACAGCTCCCAGGACTTCAAACCATTTGGCGCTTTCAGCCAGATATAAGGGGCATTAACTCCGCCAAAGACTGTCAGTCCAAGAGAAGACAAGCCTTCTCTGATAATCTTAGCATTTTCCATATAGTAAGCAATAGTCGTCTTAATTTGTTCCTGGCCGGCCGGAGTATAGATAGCCGCCGCTGCCTTTTGCACAATATAAGAAACACCATTAAATTTAGTCGTATGTCTTCTGTTCCATAACTCATTTACTGAATAAGCATCGCCTTTACTATCATAGCACTTTAATTCCTTAGGCACAACTGTATAGGCACATCTTGTACCAGTAAAGCCGGCAGTTTTAGAAAAACTTCTAAACTCAACCGCTACCTCCTTAGCTCCCGGTATTTCATAAATGCTGTGCGGTACATCAGCTTCCTGAATATAAGCTTCATAAGCTGCATCGTATAAAATAATGGCTTTATTAGCTTTGGCAAATTCCACCCATTTAAGCAGGTCTTCTTTTTTAACCGTCATACCGGTTGGATTATTAGGGAAGCATAAGTAAATCAAATCAACCTTTTTGTCGGCAGGAATTTCCGGTACGAAATTATTTTCCTCTTTACATGGCATATAGACTATATTCTCATATTGTCCTGCCTTAGCATCATAAAATCCTGTTCTCCCTGCCATAACATTAGTGTCAACATAAACCGGATAAACCGGATCAGTAACTGCCACGACATTATCCAGGCCGAATAATTCCTGAAAGTTTCCGCAGTCACATTTAGAACCGTCGCTGACAAAGATTTCATTGCAGCTTAATTCTATACCGCGCGGAGCAAAATCATGAGCAATGATCTGCTCGGTCAAAAACTGATAGCCCTGTTCCGGACCATAGCCCTTAAAGGTAGCATCCGCTGCCATTTCATCAACTGCTTTATGTAAGGCTTCAATAGACGCTTGAGGCAAAGGCTTGGTTACATCACCTATTCCTAAACGTATGATTTCTACCTCCGGATTATCCTGCTGAAATTTCTGCACCCTTCTCCCTATTTCTGAAAACAAATAGCTTCCTGCTAATTTTAAATAATTTTCATTTACTTTAGCCATAATATCCTCCTTATTTCTTAACTTATTATTTTTATAGCCAGGTTCCTGTAAACACAGTAACTGCCGGACCGGTCATATAAAGATGATTGTCAGACTCTGACCATTCAATCTGCAAATCACCGCCTAAAAGATGAACGGTAATGCTGCGCTCGGTCTTATCGTTCAATACACAGGCAACGGTGGTGGCACAGGCACCGGTACCGCAGGCCAGAGTTATGCCTGCTCCTCTTTCCCATACTCTCATCTTAACCTCACGTTTATTTAATACCTCAATAAACTCTACATTAGTTTTACGCGGGAAGAAAGGATGCTTTTCCAAATCAGGTCCGTATTTTTCGGCCAGCAAATCAGGTTCAGCAGCAAAAATAAGGCAATGCGGATTTCCCATCGATACACAAGTTACTAGAAACTCCTTATCCTGAACCTGTAAAGGATGTCCCTTAATCATTTTTTGGTCTTTAACCGCAGTCGGAATAAGTTCACTTTGCAGCACCGGCTCTCCCATATCTACCTTGATCAAGGTCACTTGATTATTTTCAATAATCAATTCAGGCTTAATAATGCCGGCCAAGGTTTCAATTTCCAGCTTATTTTTTTTAGTTAAGCCCTGGTCATAAACAAATTTAGCAAAGCAGCGAATCCCATTACCGCACATTTCCGGCTCGCTGCCGTCAGAATTGATTATTCTCATTCTAAAATCAGCTTTTTGCGATGGCAAAACAACCATCAGTCCATCTGCTCCAATGCCGAAATTGCGGTGACACACCTTTTTAGCCAGAGCAGAGTAATCTGAAATATTTTCTTCCAGGTCGTTAATGATGACAAAATCATTGCCCAACCCTTGCATTTTAGTAAATTCCATCGGCAGATAACCTCTTTTCTTTATCTTAATTAGTATTAACTTTCAATAATAATATTATAACTTATCTGTCTAAAAAAAGAAAGACCTGATTTATTTCAGGTCTTAAAATGGTGCTTGATATTTTCGGTTAAACAAATTTGACAAATACCGGATTCCAGGCTTTCACGCCTTAGTTCTATAACAGCCTGAGCTAAACCTTTATTTAGCCCGCTTTGTTTTCCTTCCTCTTTCCCCACCAGGTAACCAATTAAAAAGCCTAAACAAAGAAGAAAAATTAAAAAGGAGACCGCCACTTTTTCAGGCTCCTTTCTTTTTTCTGATAAGCAGATAAAGAAGCAAGATTATTTCAGCTATGTGTCCAGATAAATTTTTTCACCTCGCTGAATCCCTCTTTAGTTTTGCTGGAAACAGGAATAATCAGACAATTAATAAACTCCTTTTTTATAATATTTAAGGATTCTTTAGCAGCTAAATCTATTTTATTAGCTAAAATGGCATAATCATCTCTTAAAGAAGCAAAGCGGGCAATTTCTTTGTCAATCATGTTAGGCTGGAAATTAACGGTATCAATTATATGTAAAACAACTGAGGCTTTAGTTAATAATTTTAAGGTTTGAGCCATCCCCTGTCTTATTAAGGGGTCTTCATGAATCGTTTCCGTAATTCCGGTTGAATCACACAGCAAAATCTTTTTTTTGCTCTTGCCGGCAGGAATTTCTAATTCTATTTCCTGTAAGCATCTGGTCTTATGCTCATTTTGACTGACCAAATCCCTTTTAGCTTCTTCAAGAGAATACGATTTAACCGCTGTTTTGCCGCTTTTATAACGGAAACTGATATGCAGATTTTTTATGCCTAAATAAGAGCTGAAATTTAAAAAAAATAAGGTCTTTCCGGCATTAACCCTGCCTAAAATCAAATTATATTTCATTTTTTAATTGTAGGTTATTTTAATAACAGGCTCTTGGTTAAGTGAGGCCTCATTTTTCTTATTTAAAGGCTGCGGCAATTCCCAGACCGGAGGCTCTTTTAATTCTTTTAAGTCGGAAAATCCGGTTTCTTCCTCGGTTTTTTCTGTTTCAGGCTCTAAAAAATTGTCAATTTCGGCATCATCAAGCACAAACTCAATTTCCGGTTCATTAAGACTGCTGAAGAAAAGATAAGGAACTCCCTCGGCATCTGTACCGATAAGCTTTATACCGTTAATCTGATCGAGATAATATAATCCCTGGTCCGGATAGTCTTCAGCAGTAAAATTTTTTTCCCAGCTGATAAAGTGGTCAGCCGGAGAATCAATCTCTTCCAATGTAATTTCTTCTTCATTACCTAAAACAGCAATTATCGCATAATGCAGGGGTAAAAGGTTATCCGCCTCCTGAATCTGTATTTCTAAAAAGGCTGTTTCTCCCTGGGTTTCTAATTTTCCTGAGCTGATAATTTCAATGGGAGAAATATTCTCCTGACGATAACCGGAATCTAACTGCTGCAATTCAAATTTATAAACTTTTTTAGTCAGCAATAGCTTTCCTGCTCCTTTCTTCCGACACAATCGGTTTTTGATAAATTATATGCAGACAATTCTTCTTTTATATCATCATCTTCTATTAAAATCAGCTCTTCACGGGAAAATTTCTTCTGCTTTACCAAACGAACAGCCTGTTTACGGATAGACTTTTCCACCAGATTGCGGATCATTCGGGCATTACCGCTTTTTAAAGAGGAAGAATTCAGGTTATTTTGCAGGAACTCGGCTAAACTTTTTTCCGCAGATTCAGAAAATCTGTACTCGCGTTTTTGCAGCATCTGCTTAGCAATGGCTGTAAGCTCATTTATACTGTAATCGGGGAATTTTAAGTGCAGGGGAAAACGGGATTTTAATCCCGGATTGGTTTGCAGAAAATATTCCATCTCTGCCTCATAGCCAGCCAAAATGAGAATAAAATTTTCTCTCTGGTCCTCCATGGCTTTAACTAAGGTGTCAATTGCTTCCTTGCCAAAGTCCTTTTCTCCTCCTCTGGCTAAAGCATAGGCTTCATCGATAAAGAGTATTCCTCCCAGCGCCTGTTTGATTTGTTCCCGCGTTTTAGCCGCTGTGTGCCCTATATACTCGCCGACTAAGTCGGCTCTTTCCACTTCAAGCAAATGGCCCTTTTCCAAAATCCCCATTTCTTTAAATATTTTGCCCAAAATGCGGGCCACCGTGGTTTTTCCAGTACCAGGTGCACCGCTGAAAATCATATGTAAAACCAGAGGTTCGGTTTGCAGTCTGGCAATTTTTCTCTTTTGCTGAATCTGAATAAAGGCTTGAATCTCATAAACCAGGGTTTTTATATTTTCTAAGCCTATCAAACCCTGAAGCTCATGAAGATTTTTTTCCAGATTGAATACATCATTGATATCCGGAGCTGTTTTCCTCTGCATCTCTCTAATTTTCTGCAAAGCCGATACCCCATCAATTTTTCCGTTTTCCAGCAAAATTAATACTTGTCCCATAGATTTAATAAGATTTTTCTGCAATAAATTCACCTCTTTTCTTCCCTTATAGCCTATGCCTAAAGAAGAAAAAAGGTGAAAGCCAATTAATTGCTGAAATTAATGCTCTTAGTCGGTGTAATGCTGGAAACAGCATGCTTGTAAATCAACATCTGCTTGCCTTCTGTTTCTAAAACAAGCGTAAAATTGTCAAAGCCCTTTATCACGCCTCTAATCTGAAAGCCATTCAGTAAATGAATAGTTACTGTTATCTTTTCTTTTCTCAGTTCATTAATGTAAGTGTCCTGTAAATTGGTATTAGCTTTGTTCATTTCATCGCCCTCCATTCCATTATATGGATATATATTCTTCTTTAACTATCCGTTTCCTGCTTATAGGAGCAATTTATTTCAGCAATATAATTCAGTATCTGGGCAGTAATTTCTTTTTCCGAAAAGGCAGTTAAATCAAACCATTTAATTTGCGGATCGTTCCTGAACCAGGTCAACTGCCGTTTAGCAAAATGCCGCGTATCTCTTTTAAGAATTTCTATCGCTCTGTCTAAGGTACATTCTCCGGCCAAATAAGCGGCTATTTCCTTATACCCCAAGCCCTGCATAGCAATCAAATCTCGGCTGTAGCCCTGCTGCAAAAGCCCTGCTACCTCTTCTACCAGACCGGCCTTTATCATTTCATCCACCCGTAAATTGATCCTAGCATATAATTCCTGCCGGTCACGATTCAGTCCTATAATACAAGGATAATAAGGCAGATTTCTCTCTTTTTTAGCCTGCCGAGATAAAGGTATGCCGGTCAGCTCATAAACCTCTAAAGCCCTGATGACCCGGCGCAGGTCGTTGCAGTGTAGCTTAGCGGCTGAAATTTTATCTACCTTGGCTAACTGCTGATGAACAAATTCATTGCCGAATTCCAAGGCCTTGGCATGCCAAAAATCTCTTACTGCCAGGTCAGTCTGCAAATCGGGAAAGGTATATCTTTCTGTAAAAGCCTTCAGATATAAAGCCGTTCCGCCTACCAGCATAGGCAAGCGGTTCCTCTTTAAGATATCCTGAATGCACCGGTTGGCTGCCAGACAGTAGTCAGCTACACTGAATGGCTGATTTGGTTCTATGATATCAATTAAATGATGCGGCACCCTGTTCAATTCCTCTGGAGTCGGCTTAGCTGTTCCAATCAGCATTTTTTTATAAATCAGCATAGAATCAGCAGAAACTATCTCCGCCTGTAATTGCTCGGCAATTTCCAGGGAAATGGCCGTTTTGCCCACCGCTGTCGGCCCCAGTAAAATAACTAATAAAGGCTTCATCTGCTTTCCTCCGTTTATTTCGCTTGCCAGTACATTTTATTATCCTTAAAAAACACCGCAGCTTTATCCCGGTCATATAAATAAGCCAGATATGAACGAACCGTACTGCCTACCAAAGAATACTGGCTTAGATCCATAGGTATTCCGTAATAATCAAAAACCTTTTTCAGCAGAGCATCAAAATTAATGCTTTCCCGGCAGAAGGACCAGATAATTTCACTGTTCTCCTCAATTGCTTCACGATTCAGCCTGATAAGACGGCTTAAATCAGTCTGCGGCTCAGCATGAGAGGGAACAAACAGTCTTCCCTTTAGTGTTTCCAGCATTTTTAAGGTTTCCAGCTGGGCCTTAACATCATAAATAAAAAAGAGGCGATATTTAGCCACTAATTTCTCAGATAGAAGGCTGTCAGCCAAAAACCAGACCTCATCAATGGTTTTGATCCCCTGCATATTAAAATAATGTCCCGGCAGAGGAAGCGCAGTCAAGCCCTCCGGCAAACCGTCCTCAATTAAATCAGTCGGACGGCTGGGAGAGGCCAAAAGCATAGTCTCCCGCATCGTCTGACAAGGAAAGCCTCCGGCCAAATAGGCGTATTCCAGCTCCCGATAGCGGGCAAAAGCCCCCTCCATCAGAGTAGTAAATATCTGACAGCCAGTCTTAGCCTGCAAAAAGCTGTTGCCGCCAATATGGTCACAATGAATATGAGTATTAATAACCGCCTGAAGCTGCCAGCCGTTAGGCTGCAATATCTCTTCATAAACCGCCCTGCCGGCTTCATCACCAATTCCGCTGTCAATTAAAAACGCTGCCTTATCTTTAATATATAACCCCATCTTAGCATAGCCTTCTATATAATACGTGTTGTCAGCTAATTGTACTAATTCATACATTAAAAAAGCAGTCCTTTCCTTTAAGTATGCAAAGAGGATACAGGCTCTGCCTGCATCCTCAGCAATCTAAATTCTTTCCCGAATCAGCTTGTTTACCATTTCCGGATTAGCCCGTCCTTTAGTAGCCTTCATTACCTGACCTACTAAAGCACCCAAAGCCTTATCCTTGC
>JBJDXG010000026.1:0-2894 GCA_051866555.1 bacterium
AATCAGCGGACTTTAGGCAGCAGGGAAGAGGAGATAGTAGATCAGGTTAAACGTGTTACCTTGCAGGTAGTCGAGCAGGAAAAGCAGGAGCGCAGCCGTCTTATGACTGAGTATCGGAATAAGCTGGCTGATTTAACCGGCCGAGCTTATGGGATTTTAGCCAATGCTTACAGTATTTCTACGGCGGAAGCGGTTAAGCTTTTATCTGATTTAAGGTTTGGTATAGAACTGGGACTTCATGCGCAGATTAATAAAAAGGCTTTGAACAGACTTTTGCTCAGCATTTACCCGGCTCATTTAGAGGCCAGGGCAGGCAGAACGTTAAATCAGACTGAAAGGGATTACTGCCGGGCTGAGCTGTTAAGGAAAGTTTTAAATAAAGAGGAGGTTTTATAAATGTTTGAAAGATATACGGAACGTGCCAGAAGAGTTGTTTATTTGGCTCAGGAAGAGGCTAAAAAGTTAAATCATTCTTATATTGGAACTGAACATATTTTGCTTGGCCTTTTGCAGGAAGGCGATGGAGTTGCGGCTAAGACGTTAGCCTCCTTGGGACTTGAACCGTCTAAGGTGCAGAGTGAGGTTGAGCGGATGATTGGCACAGGTCAATACCTTTTCCAGGGATATCCGGAATTTACTCCTCGGGCGAAGAGGGTTTTGGAGCTGGCTCTGTCAGAGGCTCAGGCTTTAGGGCACAATTATATAGGTACAGAGCATATCCTGTTAGGACTGCTTCGTGAACGTGACGGGGTTGCGGCTAAGGCACTTCAGGCCTTGGGCGTTGATTTGGAAAAGGTACGTCAGGCGGTAACTAAGCAGTTTGGTACTGGAGGAGGCGGACAGGCAGCCGCGGGCGGCAATGCTGATACGGCAACTCTGAATGAGTACAGCCGTGATTTGACGGCTCTGGCGAAGGAAGGAAAAATTGATCCGGTAGTAGGACGGGATAAGGAAATTCAGAGAGTGGTACAGATTTTGAGCCGCCGGACTAAAAATAACCCTTGTCTTATCGGAGACCCTGGAGTCGGCAAGACTGCGGTGGCAGAGGGCTTGGCTCATTTGGTAGCTAAGGGACTGGTTCCTGAGTCACTGCGCCAGAAAAGGGTAGTTGCTCTTGATCTGGCTGCTATGGTAGCCGGAACGAAGTACCGCGGTGAGTTTGAGGAAAGGCTGAAAAAGGTGATCAATGAGCTGAGGGAAGCAGGCAATGTGATTTTGTTTATCGATGAACTGCATACACTTGTGGGAGCAGGTGCGGCTGAAGGGGCGATGGATGCTGCCAATATCTTAAAGCCGGCTCTGTCAAGAGGTGAGTTGCAGTGCATAGGTGCTACTACCTTGAATGAATACAGGAAATATATTGAAAAGGATTCCGCTCTGGCCAGAAGATTTCAGTCTGTAATGGTCGGAGAGCCTACGGTGGAGGAAACTATTCAGATTTTAACCGGACTCAGAGATAAATATGAAGCACATCACAGTGTAAAGATTACGAATGAAGCTATTGCGGCAGCGGCTAAGCTGTCTGATCGTTATATTACTGACCGTTTTCTGCCGGATAAAGCTATTGATTTGATCGATGAAGCGGCTTCTAAGGTAAGACTGTTTAATAATACGGCTCCTTTGGACGTGAAAAAGCTGGAAGAGGAAATCAAGCAGATAGGTCTGGAAAAGGAAGCGGCTATCAAGTCACAGGAATACGAAGAAGCAGCTAAGCTGAGGGATAAAGAGAAGGAGCTGCAAAACAGTTTAGCTGAACAGAAGAAGGAATGGGAAAGCAAGCAGGATACCCGCAAGACTGCGGTTGAGGAAAATGATATTGCTGAGGTTGTATCAAGTCTGACCGGTATTCCGGTACAGCGGATGGTTGAGGAAGAGAGTGCTAAGCTGCTTCATTTGGAGGATGAGCTGCACAAACGTGTTATTGGACAAGATGAAGCGGTTACGGCTGTTTCTAAGGCCATAAGAAGAGCGAGAGCCGGTTTGAAGGACCCTAAAAGACCTATTGGCTCCTTCCTGCTGCTTGGTCCGACTGGGGTAGGGAAAACTGAGCTGGCTCGTTCCCTGGCAGAGAATTTATTTGATGATGAAAATGCTATGGTGCGGATAGATATGTCGGAATATATGGAAAAGCATGCTGTGGCTCGTCTGATTGGAGCGCCTCCGGGATATGTTGGTTATGATGAAGGCGGTCAGCTGACTGAAAAGGTTCGCCGCAAACCTTACAGCGTGGTGCTGCTGGATGAAATCGAAAAGGCTCACCCTGATGTATTTAATATTCTGCTTCAGGTTTTAGATGACGGCCGCCTGACTGACGGACAGGGCAGAACGGTTGATTTCCGCAATACGGTAATCATTATGACCTCTAACGTGGGAGCGAAGATTATGGCTAAGGACAAGCTGGGCTTTACGGCGGAAGAGGATCAGCAAAAGGACCATTATCTGAAGATGAAGGAGAAGGTTATGGAAGCGGTGAAGGAGACCTTCAGGCCGGAGTTTATCAATCGTTTGGATGAAATTCTGGTATTCCATGCTCTGAATGAGGAACACCTGCAAAGAATAATTGATCTGCTTCTCGGCAAGGTTGCTGAACGCATGGCCGAGCAGGATATTGCCTTAACGGTTACCGACAAAGCGAAGAAGCTGATTGCTGACGAAGGCTATGACCCTGATTATGGAGCTCGTCCGCTTAGAAGAGCTATTCAGCGTTTAGTAGAGGATGCTTTGGCTGATGAAATGCTGGAGGGCAAGCTGCATTCCGGTGACCAGGCGGTAGTTGACCTTGATGAGGACGGTAAGATTAAGATAGCGCTTAAGGAACCGGCAAATGTTTAATTGAATAGTATGATAGGGCTGCCGCTTTAACGGATAAAATTCGTGAAGCGGCAGCTTCATTT
>JBJDXG010000026.1:2994-7138 GCA_051866555.1 bacterium
ATGAGGTGGACGTTATAGAAAAGATTAGACTTTACTTACTTAATATCAGAGAGATTTTAGAAGAGCCGCTAGGCGACCTGATTTATTTTTTTTCGGACGAAAGCCGGGAGAGAATAAAGAAATATCGCTTTGTTTCAGACCAGAACAGGACAGCCTGGGCAGAAATTTTGCTGCGCTTTCTTCTGCCGGATGCTTGCCGGAGGCTGGCAATTAAACGCACTGCTTCCGGCAAGCCTTACCTTTCCGATTCAGAATATCAGTTTAATCTTTCGCACAGCGGAGAATGGATAGCCTGCACCTTGGGCAGGACTGCCAGCGGGGTTGATATCCAGCAGGAGGAGGATGTGCTTTTATCTGTGGCGGAAAAGTATTTTCTGCCGGAGGAGTATCAGGAAATCTGTGCTTTGGACAAAGCCGGGCAGAGAAATCTATTTTATAAATTCTGGTGCATTAAGGAAAGCTATCTGAAATATCGGGGGACTGGTCTGGCAGGAGGTCTTCGTTCAGTCAACTGCCGGGAATTGCTGACCAGGAAAAAGAGCGTTGGCTGCCGGACTTTTTTTCTGCCCTCCGGTTATCATTTATCGGCAGCAGGCCCAGTACCTTCCTTACCGGCAGAGTTTTCTCTAGTAAATATGGCTGAATTAAGATCTTTTGCTGAGGCGATAAACTGATGGAAGAAGAATGTCTTTATTATTATGAAACTATTTTAGGCTTAATCGGGATAAGAGCGAATGACAATGCCGTTACCGGAATTCTGCTGCGGCCGCAGGGCTTTATTGATTTAAGGGAAAATTCTTTAACTAAATCAATGGCTCAGCAGCTAAGGGAGTATTTAGCCGGAGAGAGAAGGAATTTTACGGTTGACATTTCGTTTAAAGGGACTGCTTTTCAGCAGGAAGTATGGCGAGCCCTGCAAACTATACCATACGGTGAAACCAGGAGCTACAGCCAAATAGCAGCGTCTTTAGGCAGACCGCGTGCCTGTCGGGCCGTAGGTGGTGCTAATCACTGCAATCCTCTGCCCATAGTAATTCCCTGTCATCGGGTGATTGGCCGGAGCGGCTCTCTTACTGGCTATGCGGGAGGATTGGAATTAAAAACCAGGCTTTTGGAGCTGGAGCAAAAATTCCGGAAAAAATTTTTTCTTTTTTAGGCAGCAGGGAATTTTCTGATTAAAGAGAATTAGGTTTAGGGATGAAAAGAAAGGGGAAAAGACAGTGGCTAAGAATAAAACGGTATTTGTTTGTCAGGAATGTGGTTACCGGTCTTTAAAATGGGTAGGGCGCTGCTCAGGCTGCGGAGCGTGGAACACCATGGAAGAGGAAAATTGTCCCTCAGCTAAAGAAACTGTTTTTTCTGCTTTCAGTTCCAGCAGGCCAACGTTAGTAAGCGAGATTGTGATGAGTGAGGAGCTGCGGATTTCGACCTCCTTTAAGGAAGTAGATCGGGTCTTAGGCGGTGGAATCGTTCCCGGCTCCCTGATTTTGCTTGGCGGGGACCCTGGAATAGGCAAATCAACGATTCTTTTGCAGATAGCTTCTTTTTGCAGCCGTGACAAAACTGTTTTATACGTTTCCGGGGAAGAATCCCTGAAGCAGATAAAGATGAGGGCTGAGCGCCTGCATACAGCTATGGACAATTTATATATTCTAGCTGAGATTAATATAGAGGAAATTGAGAAGAGAATTCAGGAGCTGAAGCCGGAGCTGCTGGTGATCGATTCGATTCAGATGGTCTATAATCCGCGTATCGCTTCTGTACCGGGCAGCATAAGCCAGATTAAGGAATGTGCAGCCGTTCTTCTCAGAATTGCGAAAACTACCGGCATTCCTGTTTTTCTGGTGGGTCATATTACTAAAGAGGGTAATATTGCCGGACCTCGGGTTTTAGAGCATATGGTGGATACGGTTCTGTATTTTGAAGGAGAAAAGCACTATTCTTACCGTATTTTGCGGTCAGTGAAAAACAGGTTTGGCTCTACTAATGAAATCGGTATTTTTGAAATGCTGGAAAATGGCTTGCAGGAGGTTGCCAATCCTTCAGCGATGCTGCTTGCCGAGAGGACTAAGGGGGTGCCGGGAGCAGCGATCGTTTCCAACATGGAAGGAACCAGACCGATTTTAGTGGAGGTGCAGTCTTTGGTAGCTCCTTCGCATTTAGCCTCTCCCAGACGGGCTACTACTGGTCTGGATTACCAGAGGATATCCCTGCTGCTGGCGGTTTTGGAAAAGCGGATGGGCTTTTTCTTAGCCGGCAAGGACGTTTATGTTAATGTGGTAGGCGGACTGCGGCTGACTGAGCCGTCTGCTGATTTGGGGGTTGTGCTGGCTATTGCCTCCAGCTTTTTAGATAAACCTGTTTGTGATAACTGTATGGTAGCAGGAGAAGTCGGTCTGACTGGAGAAGTCAGAAGTATAGGGCAGATTGAAGCCAGAATTGCGGAAGCGGATAAATTGGGTTTTCGTAAATGCTTTATTCCGGGAAACGCCTATCGTAAACAGGGCCGGATTGAAATTATAGGCTTGGAAAGCGTGGAGCAGGCGTTGAAGATAGCTTTGGGAGGTGATGCTAATGGGGGAAGATAAGCAGCATGATGAAGCTTTTTTAAAGGTGCTGCGTTTTATTGCTCCGGGAACGAGCTTAAGAGATGGCTTGGAGAATATTCTGCGGGCTCAGACCGGAGGCCTGATCATTATAGGTGGTGATGATGCTGCGGTCATGAAGGTAGTTGACGGCGGATTTGAAATTAATGCTGATTTTAGTCCTAACCGTCTTTATGAATTGGCGAAAATGGACGGGGCCTTGATTTTAAGCGGAGACGGCAAGAAGATTTTACGTGCTAATGCCCAATTGGTGCCTGATCCGTCAATACCTACTTCTGAAACAGGCACCAGGCACAGAAATGCTGAAAGGGTAGCTAAACAGACCGGGAAGCTGGTTATTTCCATATCGCAGAGAAGAAATATCATAACTCTCTATCAGGATAATCAAAAATATGTGCTGAAGGATATCCGGGTTATTTTAGACAGGGCTAATCAGGCTGTGCAGACTTTGGAAAAATACCGGACGGTATTAAATCAGTCTCTGAATAATTTAGGGGCTTTGGAATTTGAAGACCTGGTTACTTTGAATGATGTAGTGACTACTTTGCAGAGGGTAGAGATGGTTTTAAGGATTTCCGGGGAAATAGGCTATTATATAAGTGAGTTGGGCTTAGAAGGACGCTTGATTCAGATGCAGATGGAAGAGCTTATCGTTGGGGTGAAACAGGAAGGAAAAAATATTCTGCGTGATTATATGGCAGAAGGCTGTGTTCCCGAAAGCCTGAATGAATATGTGTTTAATAATGGTCTGCATGATGGACTTATTGATTTGAATATTATTGTTAAGAATTTGGGTTTTGCCAGCAATACGCCTTTGGATATATCAGTTTCTCCTAAAGGATATCGTATTTTAAATAAAATACCACGGCTGCCAAGCTCGGTAATTGATAATCTGGTAGCTGCCTTCGGCAGCCTGCAGGGGGTTATGGAGGCCTCAATTGCTCAGCTGGATGATGTTGAGGGGATAGGCGAAGTAAGAGCCCGTAATATTAAGGACGGGTTAAGAAGACTGAAGGAATTGATTCTTTTGGATCAGCATATTTAAGCATATAAAAACAGGTGAAATCAATTTCACCTGTTTTAAGTTAGATTAAAAATACCTAACGTAGAAACCTTTTTATATTCTTTATCCATGATTTCTTCCATGCTTAAATCAAGATATTCACATAAGCCGGCAAGATAAAACAGGTTTTTCCCTACTTCCTTTTCTATAGCCTCACGACAGTCAGAACATAAATGGCCTTCTAAATGGGTTTCCATATATTGCTTTAATTCTCGAAAGCTTATGTCTTCGGGAATGGCAGGCTTTTCGGCCTTTATTTTCAAGCAGCCGCATTGAGTAACAGCCTTGACAACGGCTCTGTTAACTCGGGCATTTGTTTCCTGGAATTTGGACAGTACATCAAGAACGCTTTTATGCCTTATTAAAGAGTCGGAAACAGAGTTTTGAAAATATAAACAAAGATTATCTTTGGCCATAAGCTAACACACTCCTTCTTTAGCTTATTTATTTTCTCTCATTATCTTGTATTTTTCTT
>JBJDXG010000027.1:0-7108 GCA_051866555.1 bacterium
GCCAAGATATATACCCATCACCCCAGCCAGCTTAATATCTCCTCCTCCCATGCCTCCTCTGCTTAAAACACAGACCAGAAGAAGAAGTCCAAAGCCAACGATAAAGCCTAAAGCCATGGAAACGAGCGACTGATAACCGGTCAAGAAACCCAAAATAATCCCCGCCGCTCCGGTAAAGTAATTTAACTTATCAGGAATAATCCTATGCTCCAAATCAATAAAACTCAAAGCTACTAAAGCAGAAACAAACACCAAAACCGGAAAAACAGTTATATCCTGATAATAATGGTACACCAGGCCGAACAGAAAACCTGTCAGCACTTCCACTAAAACATATCTTATACTTACTATATTCTTGCAATATCGACATTTTCCTGCTAAAAAGATAAAACTTATTACAGGAATTAAATCTTTGGGATATAATCTATGCCCGCACTGCGGACAAAAGGAAAAAACCGGCCTGTTCAGCGAAATATTCCGCGGCAGACGATAAATGCACACATTAAGAAAACTGCCTATCACAAGCCCCATAATCACAGCTAAAGCATACAGCATTACTGAATACCCCCTATAATACTAAACATAGGCAGCATGATCGAAATAACGATCAATCCTACAGTAATTCCCAAAAAGCCAATCATAAAAGGCTCCAGCAAAGAAGACAAACGCTCTATAATATATTTCGTCTCCCGCTCATAAAACTGGGAAATCTTATTCAGCATAGTATCAAGAGAACCGGTATTCTCTCCTACTGCAATCATCTTCGCCATCATAGGCGGAAAGAGCTTATTCCTGTCCATAAAAAGAGCTATACTGCCTCCGCCCTGCACCTCATCCTTCAGCTTATCTATCTCCCGGGCATAAACAACATTGCCCAGCGTATCACGCGCTACCTCAAGCGCCTGAAGCATAGGAACACCGGTCTCCAGCATAATCGCCATAGACATCGTAAACCTGGAAAAGCTCAGCTTAGTGCTTAAATTCCCAATGACCGGCAGCCTTATCACTATCGCCTCAAACTTCAGATTTCCTTCGGTACTCTTTAAATATTTCCGTACCTGATAAACCACCAGAAAAAGGGGAATCGGCCAGATATACCAGAAGGAACGAATCATCCGGCTTAAACCAAGAAGACACTTGGTCAAGAGCGGCAGCTCAACATTCAAATCATTAAAAACATTTTCAAAAACCGGCAGAACGAAAACCACCAGACCGGTAGTAATCAAGAGAGCCATAACCATAACGAAGATAGGATAAACCATAGCCGAGCGCACCTTTTCCCTTAATTCATATTCCCGCTCATAAAAATCAGCCAGCTTATCCAAAATAGCATCCAGACTACCGGTTGTTTCACCAACCTGCAAAAGATTTATAAAAAGCTCAGGAAAGATATCCTTCTGCTTTCTGAAAGAAGAAGTCAGGGTATTGCCGCTTTCAACATCCAGAGCAATATCCTTCATTACCTCCTGCAGCCTAACATTTTCACTCTGATCCTTTAAAATAGCCAGACACTGCACTAAAGGAACACCGGCATTAACCATAGTAGCAAACTGCCGGCTCATAATCGCTATATCCTTAGTTGTAATCTTACGTTTGCTGAAAAGCTTATGGTTTTCACTTTTTCTTTCATCTGTACCAGCTTGAACGATCTCCAAAACAATATTTCCCTGCTCTCTCAGTCGGGAAACAACTATTCGTTCATTTTCTGCACTCATAGTTCCAATCAGAGTACGTCCAGCCTGATTTTTTACCTTATAATTATATTCTAACATCAAAATCTCCTAATTTAATTGCAGCATTCTCACTAAGTTATCCTTATCAACAGCATGCTCCAAAGCTGTTTCATAACTTATCTTCCCTTTGATATAAAGAGAACGCAGAGAGCTGTCCATAGTAATCATCCCCTGCTGACCGCCGGTTTGAATTAAAGAATTGATCTGATGCGTTTTTCCTTCACGAATCAGATTGCGAATAGCCGGTGTCCCCAGCATTAATTCTACTGCTACCTCCCGCCCCGGGCCGTCAATTATCGGCAGAAGCTGCTGCGAAATTATCCCCTGCACAGCCATAGCCAACTGTATCCTCACCTGCTGCTGCTGATGCGGCGGGAAAACGTCAATAATACGGTCAATAGTCTGAGCCGCTCCCGAGGTATGCAGAGTAGCAAAAACCAAATGCCCTGTTTCGGCTGCCGTAATCGCCGTTGAAATAGTCTCCATATCTCTCATTTCCCCCACCAGAATAATATCCGGGTCCTGTCTTAAGCAAACCCGAAGAGCCACAGCAAAGGAATCACTGTCCAGACCTATCTCCCGCTGGTTTACTATGCTCTTCTTATGTGAATGCAGATACTCAATAGGGTCTTCTAAGGTGATAATATGCTTATGCTCCTGTCGGTTGATCAAATCAATCATAGCCGCCAGAGTAGTAGATTTCCCACTGCCGGTAGGGCCGGTAACCAAAACCAGACCTCTGGGCTTAAAGGCCAAATCCTCCAGAGTTTTCGGCATATGCAGCTCCTCCAGATTACGAATAGTAGAGGAAATAAGGCGGATAACGGCTGCGCTGGAGCCTCTCTGCCGGAAAACATTGCATCTAAAGCGTCCTATAGCCGCTATAGAATAAGAAAAATCCAGCTCGCCCCGTTCCTGAAAGCTTTCCTGCTGCTTGGGATTCAAAAGCGAATCCACCAATTTTTTAGTATCCGGCGGCAGCAGCTTAGGATACCCCTCCATATGCATAAGCCTGCCGTCTACCCGAATAGCCGGCGGTATGCCGACCGTAATATGCAGGTCAGAAGCACCTCTTTTATGTGCTTCAGTTAACAGTTCATCTATATCCATTACTCTCATCCCTTTTCTTCCTTGACTAATTAAGCAGCGTAACTCTGAACAGTTCCTCTACCGTTGTTTCACCTGCCAGCAGCTTTTCTATCCCACTTTCAAACAAAGTCTTCATGCCATCTTTTCTGGCCTGCTTCTCTATCTCCTCTGCCGAAGCATTATTTAAAATCATTTGCTTTATTTCTGGAGAAATAAACAAAATTTCACTTAACGCTATTCTGCCGTAATAGCCGGTATTGCTGCAATACGGACAGCCTTGCCCATGGTAAACAAAAACGCTTTCCTTCAGACCTAAATTTAACTCCTCCGCCTCTTCCAGCGGCAGCTCCATCTTTTCCCTGCATTTAGGGCAGACACGCCTTACCAGTCTTTGCGCTACTATTCCCAATAAGGAAGAAGTAATCAAATAAGGCTCTATTCCCATATCCAAAGGCCGGTAAACCGTACTTGAGGTATTATTGGTATGAATCGTACTCAAAACAAAATGTCCGGTAAGAGCTGATTGAATACCTATCCGCACCGTTTCCTCATCCCTCAGCTCCCCAACCATGATAATATCAGGGTCCTGTCTTAATAAGGAGCGCAGCACACTCGCAAAGCTGAGTCCCGCCTTGGGATTTACCTGCACCTGATTTATCCTGTCCAGATGATATTCTACCGGATCTTCAATCGTAGTTATATTCTTATCTATGGAATTTAATTCTTTCAAAATAGAATAAAGTGTAGTAGTCTTGCCGCTTCCTGTAGGCCCGGTAACTAAGAGCATACCATACGGCTTAGTATATAGTTTTCTTAAATTATATAAATCATGGTCAGAATAGCCCAGCTCCTGAAGTGAAAGCTTCAAAGCTTCATTGCGCAGAAGACGCATAACTATTTTTTCGCCGAAAATAGTCGGCAAGGTAGATACCCGAAGGTCTACCTCCTCCCCATTTTCTTTAACCTTACTGCGGCCGTCCTGCGGCACACGCTTTTCCGCTATATTCATGCCGGAATTGATCTTTATTCTTGACGAGATGGCGCCATAAAGATTTTTCGGCCAAATCATCTTTTCCTGCAAAACACCGTCTATTCTGAAGCGGACAATAACTTCCTTTTCCTGCGGTTCAAGATGGACATCGCTCGCTCTCTCCCGTACTGCCTGCTGCATTAAGGAATTAACCAGCCGCACGACCGGCATGCTGTCCATATCATCTTCTTCCTCAACCGCTTCCTGAGTATCATACTGCTGTCCCAGGTCCTCTACCATCTGCTCCATGCTGCTCTTGCCGCGGAAGACTTCATTCATAAGCTTGTTTAAATCCTTTTCCAGAGCAATAACTGGCTTGATCTGACATTTGGTGAGAATTTCCACATCCTCTATCGCTACCAGATTAAGCGGGTCGTTCATGGCTACCGTCAATTGATTGCCTTCTTTTTTTATCGGCAGCAGATTGTATTTGTAGGCAATATGCTCCGGTATCTGTTTGGCTACATCCGCATCAAGCTTATAGTTTTTCAAATCAACCGCTTCAATGTTCAATTGATTGCTTAAAATCTGAATAAGGTCTTCTTCCTTAATCATATTTAATTCTATTAATGATTTGCCCAGTCTTTGGTTAGATATTTTCTGATGCTGCAAAGCCTGGTTCAATTGATCGTTAGTCAATAGACCGGAGGCCAATAAAATATCTCCCAAACGCAGCTTTTTATAATTGACCAATTATTATCACCTGCTAATCATTGTTGATTTTGGCATCTATTCAGTATAATCCTCATTTCCATATTGTGGTGGAGGAGCATCTCCTTCTTGTCTTTCCTGTATACCCAAAAAGCTTTCAAAATTATTTAAAATACCATTAGAACTTATTATATCACCTAAATAATTAATTAAATTTTGACTAAATGACCCATCATTATATTCAAGTGTAGATTCATTATTAATCATAATTAAATCTTTAGCTAAAATAACGCCAACTAAATCTATTGCATTGCTGAAAATAATTTTTCCTTCAAACGTTTTCATAAAAGAATTTATAACTCTTTGTTTTATAGAATGAGGAGCTATATGTTCATCAGCTAATATTAACATATTTTTCAAATTTCCAGCTCCGTTGGTAAAATGTATCGACTTCGAACTATTTATAATTGATGAAGATAAAATTAACTCTGAAGAATTTTTAATTATAATATTGCTTTTAGCCTGCAAATAGGCACCAGTACAACTCAATCCCATATCAGCCTTTATTCCAAATACGCCATCATTTATACCATCTTTACCGCAAATACTATTATCACCTTTTTTTTCTCCATCGGAAAACAATATTCCATTAGTTATATCTAATTTACTACATTGAATTGCAGTGTTAGAATGTACTATACTGTTTGTTATTTTACTGTTATTGGCAAAATCTATATAATCAGCATTAATTTCACTATTCTCTATTATACTATTAGCAACTCCAGGAGTAAAATTTTTTACATTAATAATAGAATTTTTTATAGTTATATTACCTCCATACGACCATAAATTATCAATATTATCAATATTTATTAAGCAGTTGTCTATTTCAACATTTTTACCCCCTGAAATTTTCTGTGCTTCAATTATAGAATTTTTAAACGTACATTTACCTGTACTATCCAGACTAATATTTCCATTAACAATAACTTTAGAATTAGTAATATTAACATCGGATGAACCACCAATATTCCCATTAACTTTAACATACATTTTTTTTGTTTCATCGCCTATATCAATTTTAGATTCATTACCATTCCAATTATTATTTATTCCTGTACATTCTACTGCGATTTTACCTGATAACTCACTTTGTTTACTTATTGTTTTATTCATATTAATAAGGTTTTTAGCCAAATTATCAAGTTCTTTATCTAAATTATTTAATTCATCTTTTTTATCAGAAAATTTCTTTGAATAATAATTTTTTGATTTATAATCTAATTGAGGTATTTTATTATAATCAAAATCAATGTCAATCACTTTTTTATTAGTCTTGTCTTTTACCCATTCTTCATTTACATTATCTAAAACTTTATAAGAAGGATGATTTCCACCTCCACCAGTTGTCCACCACTCTTGACCGATAGGTCCATTAGCAGCTATTGCTGTATAAAAATTTGTTCCATCTTTGTTAAAATCATTTAAATGGAAGTTGTTTGTAATATCTATTTGTGTATCGGAATATAAAGCAATTTTGCCCTTATTAGGGGAACCAGGTTTATTGTCTTCAGTTTCAGTATCTAAACCTCCTCCACCACCGTTTTCACCGTATTTAATAACAGCAGAGGCAACCTTTTTCTTATTTCCCCAGGCATCAACAAATCCATAAGAGGTAATATAATATGTTCCAGGCTCAATATCCTTCTTAGTTTCCTTTAATCCTTTTAATGTATCGTTTATTATAATCTTTTTGTCTTTGTCATTTTCATCAACCTTGCTAATAAAAACTGTATATGAAGCTTTTGCTTTTTTATTAGCATCATTATAATAACTGTATAAATCTTTCTTAGCATTATCTAAATCATTCTTTTTCGCATTTTCCGGCAGCCAATCAAAAGCTTCATTATTCGTATCTTTATTATAGCTATCAAAAGAAACTAAAGCTTTCTTCAATCCCGCCTCAGCCGCATACTGAACCTGCATAGTATCCTTATTATTCTTATTTTCATAACTGTTAGCTATAGTCATGGTAGCTATCCCGCCCACTATAACCATCAGCACAGCCAAACTGAAAACCGCCATTAAACTGCTGACACCATTTTCTGAATTAACATACTTATTCATTCGAACCTTCACTCTCCTCTGTTCCCTGCACATTTTTATTTGAAAGAAAAACACTGGTTGTAAATTTCGATTTGTCTAAAGTTAATTCAATCTCAATTATATCTGAGTTATCTTTTTCAATAAAAGATAGGGTAATATCTTTATAATTACCGCCCTGCCAAGGAAGTTCAGTTGCAGATATTTCTCTTTTATCTCTGAATTTTCCTTCCTTATATTCTTTGCAATAAGTAATTTTACCATGTTTTTTATTGCCGTTTGAATCATATCCCTGAAAATCATCAAAGCCAATATGATAAGCAGTACGTAGTTCATTAGTCATTACCGCTAACATCGTCCGGCCATCTAAATTGACATTATTATTTTCTGCTTCCTGCTTATATGTATTCAAAGTCATGAAAAGATAAGCTAAAACAGCACCTAAAATAATAGTCAATATGGCTACTGAAACCATACATTCAGCTAAAGAAAATCCTTTTTG